>USLC01000020.1 GCA_900555375.1 uncultured Eubacteriales bacterium | reverse complement strand
ATAATTATCCTTTATATGCGGAAACAAGCATTTGCTGCAATCTTTAATCAATCTGCCGTCCTTGCCTTTTATATATACGGCTCCGCCGCCGCAATCTTCAAGGCTGTAAAGCGGACAAAAGCAAAAGAGACAATTAATATGTTCTGCCTTATGGCAAGGATAAAACTCGCAATCTTTATTTTCAAAATACTTATAGCTCATATTACTTAAGGTCAACAACAACCTTGCGGTGCGGCTCTTCGCCTATACTGTAAGTCTTAACATTTGAGCTGTTCTGCAAAGCCGAATGTATGATTCTGCGCTCATTCGGAGACATAGGCTCAAGCGTAACGGCAGAGCCCTCGCGGATAACGCGTCTTTCCAAACTTCTTGCAAGCTTAACAAGCGTCTCTTCTCTCTTCGAACGATAGTTCTCTGTATCGACATTTACTTTTATATAAGAATTTTTTTCTTTATTTACATAAATGCTTGTAAGATACTGAACCGCATCAAGCGTGTCGCCTCTCTTGCCTATAAGAAGTCCCATCCGCGAACCCGATACATCAACATCCACACTCTTACCGCTGTTTACAACGTTTACTTTCGCATCGCTCAAACCCATCATCCGTATAAGATTTTCCGCAAAATACTTTGCATCTTCAAGCGACTTCTCAGTAACCTCGCGCTGCTTTTTTGAAGCCTTATCATCAGCCTTATCGGCATTCATCGAAGCAGGCTCATCCGCCTTTTCCGCCTCGGCTTTTGCCTTCGGCTCTTCCTTTTGCTCTGCCGGCTTTGCCGCTCTTGTCTTTTCGGCATAGTCGCACGCAACGGGTTCTGCCTTCGGTGCATACGGATTCTCGGACTTTGACTGAGCCTTATCGGAATGAGCGCGCTGTTTCGCTATATCGGATATCTCTTTTATTCTGCGTTCTTCCTCTTCTGCCTCTTTTGTTATCCAAGCCGAAATAACAACCTCTTTGCCAAGTAAAAGACCCATAAGTCCCTTACCTACCTCGCGCTCTACTTTATACGAAAGCTCGTTGACCGGAACGCCGAGTTCTTTTGCCGCAAGCTCAAGCGCTTCTTCTTTACTTTTTGCGTTTTTTTCTATTTTTCTTAGCATTAACAATCTCTCCTTCAACTTGCTCCTCGGTTATACCGGGATCTATTATCTTTGCAAGTACAATTTGCTGCAGCAATGCAAAAATATTGCTGATTATCCAGTACAATCCTATTGCCGACGGAAGAGTAAATGCAAACCAAGCCGACATAAGCGGCATCATAATCATCATACTCTTCATCGGATTTGCCGTCTCTTCTCCGTTTTTATCGGTCTGCGGCTGCTGCGGATTCTGAAGCTGTGAAATCCACGATGTCAAATATGCGCTGACGCCCGAAAGCACAGGTATAATCCAAAGCAGAACCGTACCCAAAGTAAGGTTGCTTATCCTTCCCATAAACAGGCCTAAAAACGCACCCAAATCGGGGGTTTGCGATAAATCCATACCAAGGAAGTTAAAGTTTATAACCACAAAATTTCTGCCTATCTCCGAAATCCAGTGATTCTGCATAACCTCGGGGTTTGCGTGCAGGAATCTTGCAATCTGAATCTCGTACATTCCAAACATTTTATATGCATTGTCGGTCAGTTTTGACATATCGTCAATTCCTACCATAGACAAAAACGCATTCATCTTGTCGGGGCTGCCCTCAGCCCACTCGGTAACCGCGCTGACTATTCTCCATACCTCGTCCTGGTGAAAGCCCATTATATATATAATAGGTTTTTTTACTACCCAGTAAAGCATCATAATTATAGGAAGCTGTATAAGCAAAGGCAGGCATCCGCTCATCGGATTTACCTGATACTTTTGATAAAGCTTCATTGTTTCCTGATTCAGCTTTTCCTTATCATTGGCATACTTCTGCTGAATCTCCATCAAAAGCGGCTGAAGCTTTTGAGTCTTAAGCATTGACCTCTGCTGTTTTACAGTCAGCGGCATAAGTACGGCTTTAATTAAAATTGTGAATATTATAAGCGCAACGCCATAGTTTCCGGTGAGTACGCTGCACATACGAAGTACCCAACCCAAACCCATCATTATATAGGACACTTAGCTGTCCCTCCTTTGTTTTAGGTTGCATCTGAAGTTTACGGATAATCTATGCCGCCCTTAAACAGCGGATTACACCGAAGAATTCTTAAAAGCGCCTTTATGCTTCCGCGAAAAGCGCCGTACTTTTCTATCGCCATAATCGCATACTGTGAACAGCTTGGGTAAAATCTGCAGCAGGGCTTCTTTAAAGGCGAAATCCTTCTGCGGTAAAATTCAATAATGCAAATCAATATTTTTTTCATTTTTGTTCATCTCGTTCGGTAGTTATTTCAAAATACCGAGTTCTGCGGCGGCGGACATAAAATCCGCCTCTACCCTGTCTGCCGAAGCCGACAGAATACGTGTTCTTGCCACTATGCATATGTCAAGACCCTGCATAAATTCAGACTGATGAATCCTGAAAAGCTCTCGGATTCTCCTCTTTGCCCTGTTTCGGCAGACAGCACCGCCAATCTTCTTCCCGGCAGTTATGCCAAGTCTCAGGCTTTTGCCCTTCGTCTTATACATAACCATTGTAGGACGAACCGCCGACTTTCCGCGGCGGTACAGCCTCTGAAATTCAGAATTTCTGCACAGGCTTATTATCTTATCCATAACAATCTCCGTTCCGCCATATCCCGATTGATTTAAAACGGGTATTTGTTTAAACTGAGGCTTACGCCTTTTATGCTTACGGCTGACAAAACCCATATAGACAAAAAGACGCTTTGAAGCGTCTTTTACGCGGACAGCTTCTTTCTGCCCTTAAGTCTTCTTCTCGCCAAGACCTTGCGACCGTTTTTGGTGCTCATTCTTTTTCTGAAACCGTGCTCTTTTGCGCGGTGTCTCTTCTTAGGCTGGAATGTTCTAAGCATTGTTGCCCCTCCTTACAATATATAACTCAAAATAATTCTCATCAGGAAAATCTATATTATTATACCACGGCTTTTACTGCTTGTCAAGGGTTTTGGCAATATTTTATTGTTTTTATTGCGGCAATAAATGTTTGCGCACAAAAAGCGGAGACATATTATTTACGTCTCCGCCTTTTATTTGATTTCATACTATTCTTTTATCGGATTACCCTCTCCGTCAAATAACGGAAGGGGTTCAAGAAATACGATGTCGTCACGATTCGCCGCCTCGCCCTCGGCAAGAACAGCCATCTTTCCGACAATGTTTCCTCCGACCTCGTTTACAAGCGTCTCAAGAGCCGCAAGCGACTCTCCCGTGCTGATTACATCGTCAACAATCAAAACCCTTTTGCCTTTAAGCGCCTCTACATCGCTTTCGCCGAGGCAAAGCATCTGACGGTTCTCTGTCGTAATCGAATTAACATAGGTGGTGTGCACATTTTTCATATACAGCTTCGGACCCTTGCGGGCAACTATATAATTATTTTCGCCTGCCAAACGAGCCATCTCGTAAAGCAGCGGAATCCCTTTGCATTCAGCCGTAATCATAATATCGTGTTCGGGAGCCTTCGCCAAAAGCTCTTTTGCCGCGGCGCGGGTAATTTCTACATCTCCGAACATAATAAATGCGGCAATATAAAGATTATCGTTTATTTTGCAGAGGGGAAGGTCTCTTGTTTTCCCCGCTATTTCCATTGAATAGTGATTTTTCATCGTGAAATCATTTCCTTTCGGTCAAAATAATTAACCCATAATGTGCAGGAACTTAAGCACAAAGTAAAGCGCAAACAATGCTGTTGTAACCCACATAACAGGCTTAACTTCCTTAACTTTACCTGTAAATACCTTAAGGATAACCCAAGTAAGCATACCGAACATAATACCGTTTGCAATTGAATATGTAAGCGGCATAAATACGATAGCGGCAAATGCGCCGAGGGTATCTGCGATATCGCTGTCGAAGTTAACATTCTTGATAGAGCTGAGCATAAGCAGACCAACGAACATCATTGCAGGAGCAGTAGCGAACGAAGGAATAGCAAGGAATATCGGAGCAAATACGATAGAAATAAGGAAGAGGATTGCGGTAACAACCGAAGCCAGACCCGTTCTGCCGCCTGCCGAAACACCTGCGCTTGACTCAACATAGCTTGTAACGGTTGAAACACCGAGAGCCGCACCGACACAGGTACCTACAGCATCAGCCATAAGTGCGCCCGTTGCGTGGGGAAGCTCGCCGTTTTCGTCAAGAAGGTTACCTTTCTCGGCAACGCCGATAAGTGTACCTACGGTATCAAATATATCTGTATAAAGGAATGTAAACATTACAACAAGGAAAGTCGAGAGATTCTTTGCAATATAACTGAAGTCAAAGTTGCAGAAAGTAGGAGCCTCGATTTTCAGACTGCTGAATGAAGGAATAAGCGAGTATACGCCGTTTGCGGGATCAGGCTGATACCAACCGCAAAGCTCTGCAATAATGCCGAGAACCCAAGTTATAATGATGCCGAGAAGGATATCTCCGGGCACTTTGAAGTGGTGAAGAACACCTATAATCAAAAGTCCTGCAAGAGCCAAAATAAACTGCGGTGAACCGAAGTCGCCTATTCCGAGCAAAGTTGCTTCATTGTTTACAACAACACCCGCATTAATCATAGCGATGATTGTTATAAACAAACCGATACCTGCGGTAATACCGAATTTAAGATTTTCCGGAATCTGATTTATAAGCGCTTCTCTGAACTTGCAGAGCGAAAGCAGCATAAATATAATACCTTCAACCAAAATAGCGGTAAGAGCAACCGAATAAGGAATCTGCATTGCGCCGCATACAGTGAATGCGAAAAATGCATTAAGACCCATACCCGATGCCAAAGCTACGGGATAGTTGGCAAAGAAAGCCATACAAAGTGTAGCTATCGCAGCAGAAATAGCGGTACCCGTAAGGATTGCCCCTGCAGACGCACCGTCGATTGTGCCAAGCTGTGACGGGTTTACGGCAAGGATATAAGCCATTGCCAGAAACGTGGTGATTCCGGCAATAATCTCGGTTTTGACATCAGTGCCGTTTTCCTTAAGTTTAAATAATTTTTCCATCATACTTCCTCCAAAGTACAAAATATAATAAATTTTAATTTTTTTACATAACTCGTGATGGTATAAAATTATTTTTGTCCGGCTTACCATTAATCCGGACAAACACATATTAACTTTTACTGTTACACAACAGCAAACGGTTTCAAACATAAACTAAAAAACCAATATATATTTTATCACAATATTTCAAAAACTTCAAGTATTTTCTTAAAAAAATATGTACAAAAAACATTATTTTGAAATAAAATATAATATATTGTAATATTTATGCATAAATAACGCTTGAAAAAGTTTATAATATATTATATAATATACACGGGTATATAAAAATTTTAACCTCATTACTCCGAAGGGAAGTGAAATTTTACATATGATATTACCTATTCTTTTAAGCAAAACAAAGCTTCTGCCCATCTATGTTGTCGGAATCGGTCTTAAAGAAGAGCAGGACGATATAATGCGAAGCGAAGGCTTCCCCGCATATCAGATTCTTTACTGCAGCGAGGGCAGCGGAATATTCATCGCACACGGGCACGAATATAAAATAGAAAAGGGCGACGCCTTCTTCTTCAGGCCGAACGTCCCCCACGAATATCACCCCGTAAAGCGCCCCTGGAAGACAAAATGGATAGCGTATGACGGAAGCTCTGCCGATAAAATCGCCGATTATCTCGGACTCGGAGATACCGCTGTTTTTTCACTTCACGACGTTCAGGATTTTGATGTTTTAACAAACTCACTCTCTGATATGTTTTGGTGCGATGACCCCGACAAGGAGATAAAAACATCTTGTATGATGTACAAAATTATGATTAAAGTGGGCGAATGTTTTAACAACGCTCCGCAGGTGGGCGGAATGACCCAAAACGAAAAATACGAAAAGGTAAGCCCCGTAATAGAGCTTATGAAGACAAGATACAGCGAAGATTTAAGCCTTGATTATATGGCAGAATCCATCGGTGTAACATCAAATCACCTGTGCCGTCTGTTCAATCAGGTCTATGACACAACTCCGCTGAAATATCTGACTCATCTCAGATTAAATATGGCAAAATACTATCTTTGTTCCCATAAAAATATAAAGGTCAAAGAAATTGCGCTTAAGGTCGGTTTTCACGATGCCAGCTATTTCTGTGCGGTATTTAAAAAATCCGAGGGTATGACCCCCGACGAGTTCAGAAAGATTAATGCGTTTTAGTACAGAAAAAGCATCTCGCAGAGAGATGCTTTTTCTATTTTAAATATTTACTCATCACATTTTTGGCAATCGGCGCCGCACTCGCCCCGCCCGAGCGTCCGTCATTTTCGAGAAGCACCGCCACCGCAACGGTCGGCTTTTCTGCCGGCGCATATCCGACAAACCACGAATGATCCTTTTCATTTTCGTTTTCTGCCGTACCGGTCTTACCCGCAACGGTTATTCCCGAAATCGCCGCGCTTTTACCTGTCCCCTCTTTAACGACTCCTATCATAAGCTCATTCAGATACGCCGCACACTCTGCACTCATCGGACGGCACAGCTCGGACGGCTTTGTTGTGCTTAATGTCAGCCCCGAAGATGTAGTAACCGTATTTACCAGATACGGCTTCATCATTCTGCCGTTATTGGCAACAGCTGCGCCAAGCATCGCCACGTGAAGCGGCGTCATAAGAAGCTGCCCTTGCCCGATTGACACAAGAGCCGCGTCTTCATTTGTCATCTTCTTATAATCGATTCGGCTTTTTGAAACGGGAATATCTGTGTCAAAATCTTTATTTACGCCAAAGCTCTCCGCCGCCTCCTTAACATTCTGCGCGCCGAGCTCATATCCGAGGGAACAAAACGCATAGTTGCTTGAAACCTCAAACGCCTTTTTCATATTAATTGTGCCGTAGCTCTCGCCGCCGTAATTGCTTACCTTCAGTCCGCCCATTTTAAATACGCCGTTATCCTCAAACGTCTTGCCGCTGTAGTCCGCATTATACGCGGTTGCCGCGGTCACAATTTTGTATGTCGAACCGGGGGGATACAACCCTCCCGTTGCCCTTGCAAGCAGGGGCGAATCCTCTCTCTCTACTATATACTTCCAATTTTTTTCAAGTGCCTCCGCCGATGGGTCAAAATCGGGATAGCTTACCATTGCAAGTATCTTGCCCGTCTCCGGCTCTATCGCAACAATTGCGCCTCTTTTTCCGTCAAGCTGTTTATATGCGTATTCCTGCAAGTCATTATCTATCGTTAAATTAAGGTCGTATCCCGAGCGCAGCTCGTTAAACGTAATGTTTATGTCTCCGTGACCGAGAAGCTGCTTGTCATACTTCATCTCAAGCTGGCTTTTACCGTATACCCTTGAATAGTATCCGATTATATGGCTGTATAAATGCCCCCTTGGATAAGACCTTGTCCGCGAATCACCGTCAACAACCGTTTCCGCCAGAACCTCTCCGTCTCTGTCATAGATGCTTCCGCGCTTAACAAAACGCTCGTCCTCCCACTGGCGCTTATTATACGGATTTGCCGCGACCTTCTCTGCGCTGAACATATTAAAATAAAGCAGGTATGAAACAAGGGCAAGAAACATAAGCGATACAACAACCAAAACACGAATGATTTTTTTATTATTCTGCATCTTCTCTCACCTCTTGCGGCAAGCCGCTCTTTTTATCTTTTCCGCCGTTTCTTCCGCGCTCGTCCTTTGCCGATACCGCCTGAATTATCCCAAGCGACCCCAGGCTTACCACGATTGAAGTTCCGCCGTAGCTGACAAACGGAAGGGTTATACCCGTAAGCGGTATCATTTTTGTAACGCCGCCGACTATGATAAACGTCTGCATCGCAAACATAATCGTAAGCCCGAAAGTAAGCGCCTTGTCAAACGGATCAGAGGTATTTATGGCTATTTTAAAGCAGCGATACGATATTAAAAAGAAGAGTATTATTATCGCCGCTCCGCCGAAAACCCCCATCTCCTCGCATACCGCCGAGAAAATAAAGTCAGTCTGAACCTCGGGGATATAGCTCGGCGAACCGTTTCCTATACCTCTGCCGAAATATCCGCCGGACGCAATGGCAAAAAGCGACTGGGTAATCTGATACCCCGTGTTTGAAATATCCGCCCACGGATTAAGCCACGTATTTACCCTGACCTGTATATGATGCAGAAATTTGTATCCCAAAACCGCCGTTATCGCCGCCGCGCCGACGTTAAACATCAAAAACTTATAATCGTCATCGTACACATAAATCATAAAAATATATATCGAAAATAAAATCAAAATCGTGCCCCAGTCGCGCTGAAGAACCAAAAAACCTATATACATATATGTCACCAAAAGCGTTATAAGCTTAGGCTGTATCTTTCCTATCGGCTTTGTCCACGATTTTGAAAAATAGCACGCCAGAAACATTACAAACAAAATCTTTGTAACCTCTGACGGCTGAAAGGTAAAGCTTCCTATGCTAAGCCAGTTTTTAGAGCCTTTAAT
>USLC01000019.1 GCA_900555375.1 uncultured Eubacteriales bacterium | reverse complement strand
CCGAGATTCCTTTCTTCTTTGCGGCGGACGGAACATCCTCTCTTTTTGCGTAAAACGGAATATCAAGCCTCGTGCAAAGCTCTGCCGCGTATGCCTCATCGCCGTCCGCTTCCGCTCCGCGTATCATATGATTCAAATGCGCGGCGGCAACAGATATATTAAACTCATCTTTCAAACAATAAAGCACATTCAGCAGGCATACCGAATCGGCACCGCCCGAAAGCGCAACAAGAATCTTGTCGCCCTTCTTTATAAGCGCGTGCTCTTCAACAGTTTTTTTAACTTTGTTGTGTACCAAAACCGTTTTTTTGTTTGATGAATCAGTATTCACTCTTACCGCTCCAGTCTGAAAAAGATGTATATTCGCCAAGCCACGTCAGTTCGACGGGTCCCGGCTCACCGTTTCTGTACTTCGCAAAATTACACTTCGTCTTGTTCGGCTCTTCGACATCGTCCTTGTAATATCCCTCGCGATGCAAAAAGATAACTATATCCGCATCCTGCTCTATCGCACCCGAATCACGCAAGTCACTCAGTATAGGCTCTCGCTTTTCCTTATCTGAAGAACGGCTGAGCTGAGACAGAGCAATTATCGGTATATTCAAATCGTTTGCAAGGATTTTTAAGCTTCGCGAAATTTCGGCTATTTCCTGCTGCCTGTTACCCCTGCTGCCCTTTGACGCGCTCATCAGCTGAAGATAGTCGATAACAACAAGGTCAAGTCCCTTTTCAAGCATAAGCTTGCGGCATCTTGCGCTTATATCTGTTGCCGTTATTGTAGATGTGTCATCGATATATATTCCCGACCGCGCCAGAACCTCGGTCGCATTTGCAAGCTTACCCCAGTCGTCATCGTGAAGACTGCCTTTTTTGATTCTTTCCGAGCTGATTTTTGCTTCGCTTGAAATCATTCTGTTTGCAATCTGAATACCGGGCATCTCAAGACTGAATATGGCAACATTTTTATGATACTTTATCGCTGTGTTCTGCGCAATATTCAGCGCAAAACTCGACTTACCCATTCCGGGGCGTCCGGCTATCAGTATAAGCTCTGCCGGGTGAAGCCCGGCAGTCTTTTTATCCACATCTATAAATCCTGTGGGAATACCCGTAATTGTTTCATTTTTTCTTGAGAGCTTATCCAAAAGCTCTACACTGTCGTCTATATACGTGCCGATATGAACAAGACCGTTGGTTGTACGCCCCTGCGTAATTTTAATCATATCCTGCTGAGCCTTTGCAAGTATATCATCCGTTTCGCTGTCACCCTTGTAACAGCTCTCTTCTATATAAGATGCCATTGCAATAAGCGAGCGTAAAACAGCCTTATCTTTTACGATGTCGGCATAATATATCACGCTGTCGGTTGACGGCACGGAATTTGCAACATCGACAACAAACTTTATTCCGCCGATTTTTTCAAGGCTTCCCCTCAAAATAAGCTGCTCTTCAAGAGTTACAAGGTCTATGGGCTTGCCGAGGTTGTAAAGCTCTAAAATGGCATTAAACAGCTCGCGGTGTCTGTCTATATAAAAATCATCTGAATGAATTTTTGAAACAACATCCGGTATGCATTCTTTATCAAGAAACATAGCGCCAAGCACAGACTGTTCAGCCTCGTTGCTGAACGGAACTGTACGCTGCAGCTCCGGCACAGCGGCCGAAGCGTTGTCAAACGGCATTGCTCCGCCTGCAAACTCCTCCATAAATCAAACTTCCCCCTGACTGTTAAAGTTCGCTAACCTCTACCTTAAACGTTCCCGTAACCCCTGTATACAAAGTTACTTTAACCTCGCGTATGCCGCAGGTTTTGATTCCGTCGGGCAAATCTATCTTTCGTTTATCAACAGAAATATTATACTGTGCCTTTAAAGCCTCTGCAACATCTTTTGAAGTAACCGAGCCGAAAAGCTTGCCCTCCTTGCCCGACTTTGCTTTAATCAAAACCTTTATTTCTTGAAGCCTGTCAGCAATGTTGCGAGCCTTCTGCTCTTCCATATTTTTGTGATACTGCTCTGCGCCCTTCTTTCCCTCAAGCTCGTTTATAGCCTGTTTGGTGGCGGGCATCGCAAGTCCCTTAGGCAAAAGAAAGTTGTTTGCATATCCGTCGCTTACATTAATCAAATCACCTTTTTTACCCTGTGACTTAACATCCTTTGTCAAAATAACCTTCATTTTATATCATCCTTTCTGTTTTTTCACATCTTAAATCTATTCAAACATAACCTCGTCAATAGCGTTATGAAGCTTCATCTCGGCTATTTTCAGGCTGTTGTTTTCAAGCTGTGCCCCCGCAATGGTTATATGTCCGCCTCCGCCGAGTTTTTCAAGTATTACCTGTACGTTGACCGCTCCGAGAGAGCGACCGCTGATTATTATTTTGGAACCCGAAGCCGCCAGTACGAAGGATGCCTCAACGCCTTTTATATTAAGCAAATCATCTGCCGCCTGAGCAACCACAAGCTGCAGATTCTTGCATTGCTCTTCGCATACCGCAATGGCAATGTTATTTCGGTATATTTTAGCATTGCTTATAACCTTTGACTTTTGTATATACATAGATATATCGTTTCTGAAAAGCATATGTACCCGAACAGGGTCAACTCCCGCCTTTCTCAGATATGCCGCCGCCTCAAATGTTCTCGCCCCGGTTTTAAACCTGAAAGCCTTTGTGTCCATATATATTCCGCAATACATCGCCTCTGCTTCATAAGCCGAGATTTCCTGTGTACACTCCATATACTGTAGTATCTCGGTCACCATCTCGCACGTTGACGACGCGTAAGGCTCGTGATATGTCAACACGGTATTTTCCATAAAGTCCTCACTTCGCCTGTGATGGTCAATAAGAGCAATGTTATCCGTATACTTCATCAAATCCGAAAACTCTACCATACTTCTTCTGTGAGTATCGACAATAATAATTAAAGTATCCGCATCAACGACAAGGCTTGCCTTATCAAAGCCTATTATTGCTTCTGCATACTCACGGCGCATCAATATATCGGGCAGTATTCCGCCGACATTATTGTGAAGTCTGTCCATTGCTATATACGCTTTCTTGTTCCTGTCCGAGACCGCGTGAAACAGACCTACCGCCGCACCAAAGCTGTCATAGTCCGCACCCTTGTGCCCCATTATTATAACATTTGATGCCTCATCAATTAAATCACAAAGCTTCTTTGCCACAATCCGTGCCTTAACCTTAGTTGTCTTCTCTACGCCAAGGCTCTTCGCTCCGAAGAAGCTGTAGCCGTTCTCGGTTTTCATTACCGCCTGGTCTCCGCCTCTGCCCAGCGCCATATCAAGCGCGGCAAGCGCTATTCTGTCATTCTCTCTTATATCATCTGCCGCGGCAGAAACACCTATACTCAACGTTACGGGAATTTTATTCTGCTGGTCAATTTCTTTTACGTCATTTAAAACGGTAAATTTTTCTTTATACAGAGGTTCAAAGCTTGCCGCCTCAAACAGAATAACAAACTTATCCCTCTCATATCTGCGATAGATGCCTCCGCCCTTTTCAACCCAAAGGCTTATGCATCTCTCTATATCACCGACAAGAACTCCGTGGTTCGAGTTTGGCGTTTCCTTCAGCACTTCGTCATAATTATCGATAACAGCAACGCATACCACCGTTTTTTTGTCATCAACCATCTTCTGAAGGTTGGTTATATCGCTTATATCCTCAAAGCTTATTCCTATCAGCTTGCTTTTATCATCACTTGCCGCCTTTGAAACGCTTCCAGTTAAGATATAATCCCTTCCGTCATATGTGAAATCCTGAACGGGAATATTATCCTCTGTAAATGTTTCTATTCTGATTGACGGAAAGATTTCGTGTATATCCACCCCGAACAGGCTCTCTTTTCTGCATAAAGCGGAAAACTTTTTGTTGTACCATTGAATTGCTCCGTTCTCCGATATAATCACAATGGGGTCGGGAAAGCTCAAAACAGCGGCTTTTGCGGCGTTTTCAACGCCAAACGCAAAGTTTTCGAGGTAATTTCTAAGGGCTTTTTGCCTTTTTGAATAATAAACAAATCCAAAGGCAAGAACTCCAAACCCGATAATTACCGATGCCGCAGAGACAATCTTTATCAGCAATATATTTGAATTTATCGTGCACACAAATGAGACCGCCCCGAGAAATACAAGAACCGCCGCACATACAGCATAATTTTTAAATTCACTTTTCAGCTCTGTTTTTATAAAGGCATTGCTGTCATTGCTGATTTTCATTTCATTCACCTCTGATACCGTCTCTGAAACGAATGTTCCACAAACTGTCTACAAATCCGATTACAATCATTACTTCCCACATCAGCGAGGCAAACAAAAATCCCGCACCGAACGCACATAAATATATAAGCGCTCTTACATACCCCGAAGCAATTTTCTTTGCAAAGAAGTAATCAACTGTCGCCGCCCCGCTTATTCCTATCAGAAATTCCGAAACGGCCGCAATATTGCCGAGAGCCGCCGCAAACATTCCGCCGCTCTCCGACATAAATATTACTATAAACAAAACCGATGTGATAAGGCAGACAAACTGCGGCACGTGAATCATATTAAATTTTGCATATCCGATATTATAAAGCTTAAGCTTGCGCAGAACAAACACGCCCGCCATAACCGTCAGATACGTCCATATCATCGAAAAAATAATGATAATAGCCGGCAAATACGTTGTCAGAGCCTGTACGGTTTGGTCTGTTATATCGGCCACAACGGATTTAATGTTCTGTGTTGCCCCTATTCCGCTCTGTTCCAAAACAGCCGTAAGTGTTTCTCTGTAGCCCTGTGCGGCATCGGTTATAGCATCACTTACCGAAAATCCTTCCGCTTTAACAAAAACAAGTGCCAAAAGCACCGATATCAGCATCGTCGCCAAAGAAGCAAAATACTTATTTTCAAAATCGGTATTTCTCTTCAGCATCAGTCCGAATACAAATGCCGGAAGCACAGCGCCGACGTATACCGCCGCAAGAAGCGAAAAGCCCTCCGCCTGTGCCTCAAACAGCCACGACGCACCGAATAACAATAAGGACGTTATAAGCATATTGAAAAATCCGCAGTTACCGTCTGTCTTGCCCACATTATATATATAAACAACGCTGCACAAAAAAATTGACGGAAGCATCAGCGCAGGCACCGCACCGCCGATTATCATCAAAACAGCACCGACAGCCGAGCAGACAATAACACTCAACGCAGCCCTTAAAAATTTATTTAAATTCATTGTATATGACCTCTCAAAAAGCAGTATGTTTTAATTACATCTGCCAATTTTCTTACTTCAATAACAAATATAATTATAGCATTCTCTTTATTTTACCAAAATACTTCAATTATTTCAATAGTTATTTTAAATTATTTTAAAATTAATTATATTTTTTGTGTGTACTAACCATAAAATCAAGTTTAAGACGCAATTATAGTGTCCTATTTGACACATTTACATATACTGTTTATGGGTAGGTCCGCCATTACAGCCTCAGCGTACTTACCCTAAATTTAAAAAGCAGAGGAGCGTTTCTTAATGGATAGATTAATCGATACCGAAAGGTCTTTAAGTTCTCTGCCGCTCAACTCCGGCGCGTACATACTGTCGCTTGATGTAAACGAAGGAATAAAACGGCGGCTTATGGATTTTGGATTTACAAACGGAAATTTTGTAATTCCGCTTTACAAAAGTCCCCTCGGCGACCCTGTTGCCTATGGGGTTATGGGAGGAATAATCGCACTGCGCGACGAAGTGACCGACCGAATACTTGTCACGCAGCGCAAGCCCGAAAGAGGGGATTTTTTCTATGACCTCTAAAAGAATTGTACTTGCCGGCAACCCAAACGTCGGAAAAAGCACGGTTTTTAACGCCCTTACGGGTCTGAAGCAGCACACGGGCAACTGGTCGGGAAAGACGGTAGAGCTGGCCTCGGGCTCATTCTGCCTCGGCGAAAATACATATGAAATTTTCGACCTTCCCGGGACCTATTCCGTTATATCCGACTCTCCCGAAGAGAAAATTGCAAGGGATTATATATGCTTTTCACGGTCGGATCTGACCGTAATCGTTGCAGATGCAACCTGTATGGAAAGGAACCTGAATCTCATTCTTCAGGTAACCGAGATGAGCGAAAACGTTTTGGTGTGCATAAATCTGATAGACGAGGCACAGGCAAACGGAATCTACGTAAACACAGCCAAGCTTTCTTCGCTTCTCGGCGTTCCCGTAATCGGAATATGCGCAAAAAAGCGCAAGGATATAGCAAAGCTTAAATCTGCCATAGCCAAGGCCGCTTCTTCAGTATGCAATGATATCCCCAAGATACCCTATCCGCCTCAAATCGAGGCGGAAATAGCTGAAATTTCGGAATATATTTCACGGTGCAATCGGGATATATCCGCGCATTTCTGCCGATTTGCGGCAGTAAAAATGCTGGATAACCGCGAGCTTGCAAATGACCTTTCAAATCACCTAACTGACAGCGCCAAATGCCGAAATGCGCTTTTTAATACCGTAAAAGCGGCAAAAGAGCGGCTTGCCGCCTGCGGCTTTGAGGCAATCTATATACGCGACTCTATCGTAGAGGCGATTGTGAAGCTTGCAACACGCATATCCGAAATCTGTGTTATATGCGATACATCAAAAAATAAAAATATAAGTAAAAAAATAGATAAATATCTGACTTCAAAGGTCTTCGGCATCCCTATTATGCTGATTTTCCTCGGCGGAATACTTTGGCTCACAATTTTCGGCGCAAACTATCCGTCGGCGCTGCTTTCGGATGTCTTTACAAAAATGCGCACCCTGCTTCACGGTCTGCTTGACAAAACCGCGGTGCCGCAGTTCTTGTGCGATATGTTAATTGACGGAGTTTTCGGAACCTCCGCCTGGGTAACGGCCGTTATGCTTCCGCCTATGGCGATATTCTTTCCTCTGTTCACTTTGCTTGAGGACTTCGGGCTTCTGCCGCGCATCGCCTTTAACCTTGACAAGTGCTTTCGGCGTGCCAATTCCTGCGGCAAGCAGGCGCTTACAATGTGTATGGGGCTCGGCTGCAATGCGGTCGGCGTTTCGGGCTGCAGAATCATTTCTTCTCCAGGTGAACGCTTCGCCGCCATACTTACCAACACGTTTATGCCCTGTAACGGACGCTTCGGAATGCTTACAACCATTTCGGCGATATTTATAGGCGAATACTTCGGCGGGGCGTGGTCATCGCTGATTTCGGCGGGGTTTGTTCTTCTGCTGATTATCACGGGGGCGCTTGTTACGCTTTTGGTTACATTTCTTCTGACAAAATACTTTTTCAAAACAAAAAACGGCACATTTGCGCTTGAGCTTCCACCTTATCGCAAACCGCAGATACTTAAGATACTGACGCGCTCTCTGTTTGACAGGACGCTTTTGATACTGGGCAGAGCAATATCCGTTGCCGCCCCGGCGGGTGCAATAATATGGCTTATGTCAAATGTATGTATAAACGGGCAGTCAATAATATCCGTATGTACAAAAATCCTTAATCCCGCGGCAATAATTATGGGACTGGACGGTGCAATTCTTCTTGCGTTTATACTCGCGCTGCCTGCAAACGAAATCGTTCTTCCCATAATACTGATGTGCTATCTGTCATCGGCACAGATGATAGATGCCTCTTCCGTTTCCGCTCTCGGAAACCTGCTTAAAGATAACGGCTGGAATGTGCTGACCGCTGTAAATGTGATGCTTTTTTCACTTTTGCACTTTCCCTGTGCCACAACACTTAAGACCATAAAAGCAGAGACGGGAAGCATCAAACTGACCGTTATTGCATTTATATTACCCACCGTCTGCGGAATATTTGCCTGCATTTGCACAAATTTCATATACAATTTATTTAAGATTTTTTAGAATTTTATTATATATATCCACAAAATTTTATTTAAAAATGTACAACCACTTGACATTTGCCTCATTTTATTATATACTAAGTATATCTATTTTACAAACATTTCCAATAAGGATGGTGAAGAATTATGACATATATGCAGGCATTCGAGAAAATAAAATCAAAGTTGGACGGCAAGGCAAAGATTTCAGGGAACTTTCCCGACTTCGCTATACAGGTTGAGCTGACAAACAAAGACTGCTCGGGTATATTTTATTTAAAATATGACGGCAAAAATCTTGACATTCAGCCCTATGACTACGTCGATAACACAGCGGCAATAGCGGTATCCTACACCAGCTTTTTAAAGATTACCGACGGTCGCCAAACCGTTGATGATGCAATTTCAAAGGGTATTTTAAGCGTCAACGGCAACAGAGAAGTTGTTTATGCCCTATCAACGATTGTCCCCAAGGACAAACCGGCGGCTGAAAAAAAGCCCGCCGCGGCCAAAAAGACTGCTGCCAAGGCAGCCGAAAAAACCGACTCTAAAGCTTCTGCAAAGAAAGAGACAAAACCCGCAGCGGTTAAAGCCTCGGCAGAAAAACCAGAGCCTAAAAAAGCAGAACCCCAAAAAACTGCCGTTAAAAAAACCGAGGCTAAAAAGCCCGAGGTTAAAAAAGCTGTCGAAACAAAAAAAGCTGATGTTAAATCGGCAAAGACAAGTGCTTCAAAGAAAACAACAGCAAAATAAGTTTTACAATCTGTCTTCCTCCCCTTTTTCAGGGGAGGTTTTTTTCCGTTTTTTTTCATAGCCGCCAAGGTTTTTCTGAATATATTTTTAATCAAATATCAAAAATAAATATTGAAAAGAAACTAAAAA
>USLC01000018.1 GCA_900555375.1 uncultured Eubacteriales bacterium | reverse complement strand
AAGCTTTTATCAAAATAAATAAAAGCCGCCGCAAAAATCGGAATATTGATAAGCGCGATAAGCGCCGACACACGCAATCCCGTAGCGTAATGCGCCGCCGAAGCCAAGCCGCTGACTCCGCCCGGGGCTATTTTAAACGGAACAAGAAAGACCGACAGTGCAAAGCCCATAAGCGCCGCACCGAGGGTTATCTCAATTAACGAAATACAAGTTTTATAGTTTTCTCCCATACAGTTTGTCATATGTACAGATTAACTATCCCCGCCGTTTTATGCTGCACAGTCTATTTAAACAGATGCGACATTAATTCAGAAATCCGCTCTGTTTCACCGATTATGTAAAGATAGCCTATAAGTGTCTCTACCCCTGTGGCAATTTTATAATCTATAACGTCCGCATTCTTCGGCGGATGCGACTTCGCGTTTCTGCCGCGTTTAAATGCAGCAAGCTCACCATCGGTCAGCATTTCCTCTATCTTATGGAAAAATTCCGCCTGAGAGGCGGCACAAACATATTTTGTCGCCGCTTTGTGAAGCTCGCAGACTTTATGATTTCCGTCTGACACAAGATAACTTCTGACATACATCTCGTACACACAGTCACCAAGATACGCAAGCGTCAGCGCCGAGTATATGTTGGGGTCGCTTCCGCCGCTATGGGCGGCGGTTATTGTTTTTTCTATATTATTGCTCATTTAAATACCTTTTTATGCTTCTTTATGCTTTTATAATCTGCTGCCCCTGAGGGGTATCTTTTACTATATAACCCATTTCTTTAAGCTTATCGCGAAGCTCATCAGACTTTGCCCAGTCCTTTGCCGCGCGTGCCTCGGCGCGCTCTGCCACAATGCTTTGGATATCATCATCGGTGCCTTCCTTTTCTTTGCCCAAAAGACCGAGAACCGCTCCCAGCTCGCGGATTGCGGCGGCACACTTTTTGCACACTTCCTTGGACGGATTTTGGGTTATCACCTTATTTACATCAGAGACAAGCTCAAATATAGCAGAGATTGCGTCAGCCGTGTTAATATCGTCATCCATAGCGGCAATAAACCTTTGCTTATGTCCGTCAAGACCCGCTATAACCTTTGACTCTTCTTCGTTTTCGGCTCTGTCCTCTGCCGACTTTTCAAGAAAGTCAAGCGTATCGAGGCAGGTATAAATTCTGCCAAGCGCCGACTTTGCCGACTCCATCAAATCCTTGCTGAAGTTTATCGGGCTGCGGTAGTGAGCGGATAACATAAAGAATCTTATAACTTCATAATCGAATTCCTTTGCGACATCGCGGACGGTAAAAAAGTTACCGAGAGACTTTGACATTTTTTTGTTATCCACATTGATATAACCGTTGTGAATCCAATAGTTTGCAAAGCAGCAGCCGTTAGCCGCCTCGCTTTGAGCAATCTCGTTTTCGTGATGAGGGAATATCAAGTCCTGTCCGCCGCTGTGAATATCTATCGTCTTGTCAAGATATCTGTTTGCCATCGCGCTGCACTCTATATGCCAGCCCGGTCTGCCCATTCCCCAAGGGCTTTCCCACGCAGGTTCACCCGGCTTTTGCTTCTTCCAGAGAGCAAAGTCCATCGGGTCTTCCTTATCCTCATTTATATCTATTCTCGCTCCGCTCTCCAAATCTTCAAGCGGCTGATGAGACAGCTTGCCGTAGTCTTTAAACTTTTTGGTTCTGTAATACACGTTTCCGTCTACGTTATATGCATATCCCTTTTTTTCAAGCTCTGACACAAGCTCTATTATCGCGTCTATATTTTCCGTTGCGCGCGGGTGTACCGTCGCCTTTTTTATGCCAAGCCCCTGCGCATCGGTAAAATACTCTGCTATATATTCGTCCGCAAGCTGCTTTACGCTTATGCCAAGCTCGTTTGCCTTGTTAATCATCTTATCGTCAACATCGGTAAAGTTTTGAACAAAATCTACTTTGTATCCTTTATATTCAAGATATCTTCTCAGCGTATCAAATATGATGAACGGACGCGCGTTTCCTATATGAAAAAAGTTATACACAGTCGGCCCGCAGGAATACATCTTTACCTCGCCCGGCTTTATCGGCACAAATTCCTGTTTGCTTCTTGTCAGAGTGTTGTACAAATACAGCTTAGTATCAATCATTTTTTATCTCCTCCATCTTTTTCTTCAGTCTGTCAACCTCGCCCCTAAGCTTGCATATATCCATCGAAATCGGGTCGGGAATGTGAATCTGGTCAAGGTCGGCAACTGGCTTAAGCAGCGGCGATGCCGAAGCAACCCTTTTATTTTCAAGCCAAACTATGTGTGCCGGAACGCCCACGCACGTGCTGTTGGGCGGTATCTCGCTTAAAACAACCGCGTTTGCCGCGATTTTACTGTTGTCACCGACCGTAAAAGGCCCCAGCACCTTCGCGCCGCAGCCTATTGTAACGTTGCTTCCTATGGTCGGATGGCGTTTGCCCTTATCCTTGCCCGTTCCGCCTAAGGTTACCCCCTGATAGATAGTACAGTTGTCACCCACGACAGCGGTTTCGCCGATAACAACTCCCATTCCGTGGTCTATAAACACGCCCTTGCCTATCTTTGCGGACGGGTGAATCTCTATACCCGTACGGCGGCGCGTGCGCTTTGAAATCCAGTCGGCAATAAAATGATGCCCTTTTTTGTCAAGCGTGAGCAATGCGATAATTTATAATTGCGCGAACCCCCGGATACAAAAGCAAAACCTGTGCCTTTGACCTTGCGGCGGGGTCGCGTTCAAACACAATATTAACTTCGTCTTTTATAACCTTAAAAAAATTCATATATCTTCTCCTTTAAGCCAAAGACATTTAGGTCATATAGTATTAGTATAACTCATTTTCGACATTTAGTAAAGAGTTAATTTAAAATTTTATGTTATATTTTTGTCAAATTGCAAATTTTGTGTGTTACACGATAAATTTTTAATGTTTTACTTGATTTTTTATCAAAAATGTCATACAATAAAGTATATGCCATAATAATTATACGCAATAAATTCAAAAGAGTGATTTAAGAGGTGTTTTTTATGAAGAATATTAAAAGAACAATTACCGCTCTGCTTTGCCTTGCTATGGTTATAACCTGCGCATCGTGCGGAAAGAAGAAGCAGGGCACGGACTCGGACGCGTCAATCGGAGACATTCCCACCGCCTCGGCTGACAAAGACAACGCCCAAAACGGCGATGAAGCCACAGAGAACGCGGACAGCGGCAATCAAAACGACAGCCAAAATCAAGACGATGGCAAAGACGACAAATCCGCCGCGCAGGATTATTCAAACAAAGACAGAACTCCGCAAAGCGATAAAACAGAGATTGACAACAATATCCGTGACGCCAAAGAGCTTATAAATGACGGAAACATTGACGATGCCAAGGCTCTTATAAAAGTTTTGCGAAGCAGAAACCTTACCGCCGATCAGGAAAAGCAGGTAGACCGGCTTGAAGCGCAGCTTATATCGATCAGCGATTAAACAAATACGGTTTTCGGCTTAAGAGGTGAAATATACTATGGATAACGCGAAAATAACTTTCGACAAAAATAATTACAATAAAAACATACTCACTCCCGCTGAATGTATGCGCTGGGCTGTTGATAAAATGATGATTAAGACATCGTCTATCCTTCAGGCGCTTATGTACTCTGAAAACCTTGAGCCCGAGCAGCTTATTGATATTCACAGAACATATCTGTATGAGCGCAAAATGATGTCAACCATTCATAATATCTCGATTTTGTATGACGGCGGAAAGCTTAACACGCACTTTGCAAGCTATGACGTAAGGCATTTTCTTCGTTCGGTTGTAAAGTATACGCATAAGCTTTTCAGAGATTCACGTATCGAATTTTACATTGACTGCGAAAAGCGCAGTGCGTACGCAGTTTTTGATGTTAAGCTTATGAGCTTTATCATTTTTAATCTTATATCAAATTCGATTCTTCATACGAAGCGCCGCGAAAAGACTGTTAATATTAATGCATCCGTAAAGCAAAACAACTTTATTATTTCGTATAAAGACAACGGAAGCGGAATAAGCGCGGCAAAGCGCCGTACTCTCTTTATACCGAATAACTCGGTTATAACGCGTGAGGAGATTGAGGAATCGGGCGGATTTATGTCTGTCGGGCTTGGACTTAAGGCATCATATAAAGCCGCAGTCGATATGGGCGGAAGCATAGAATGTCTGTCCGGCAAAGGAGCGGAATTTATCATAACCATTCCTCAAAAGAAAGACGATATAGGCTTTAATGAAGTATGCGAGGCGGATATCGATACGGATTTTGCCCTTTCTTTGCTTGCGGCACCCTTGCTGAAAGAGAAATTCGGCGAGCAGGGATGAATTTTTATAAGTCGGGGCGGCTCATAAAAATGAGCCGCCCCTTGTTTTTTCTGTCAAAAACGCCCGCACGGTCGCTTATCGTTAAAATTCTAAGCATCTCGTCCGTAAGTCCCAGACCTTCGTCTCCTCCTTTTAAAAACCCCTTGTCAACCAGCTTTTTAACCGTCGGCTGTGCCCAATCGGGCATATTGTCATCAATATAGTTATATATCATCGGATTTTTAATGTCGCCTACCTCTGCCGCAAGAACTTTAACGGTTTCGGTCAGGTCTGATATTTCATTTTTCAATTCTTCATACTGCGTCACTGTCATCTCCTCCTCTCCGCCTGAATTTTCGCCTAATATGGCTTTGCACATCTCATCGGCAATTTTATCAGCGCCAAGACTTTTATAAAGTCTTGCGTCCTGCTCGGTATCCACAAAGCAAACCTCTAAGAGACACGCCGGAGCCGTTGTGTGCCGCACCACATAAAGACCGGACCTGTCTTTTATTCCGCGGTTTACAAATCCCAAACGGTTCAGCGCACCGAGGAGAACGCTTGCTTTTGCGCAGTCTCTGCCGCCGTAGGTGCACGCCTCAGAGCCTTTGCCGCCGCCCGAGTTAAAATGAATCGACAGAAACATATCCAGCGGCTGTGCGTTGGCTTTATCGCATATCCTTTTAAGATTATCCGAGACAGTAGGCGAATTATTATCGGTGCAATCCACAACGGATACGCCTTTCTCTTTAAGCTTCCGCATAAGCGTATAGCCTACCGCGCGCGTCTCGTCACTCTCGTTTAAAAGTCCGACAGCGCCGCTGCCGACGGTACCCGATACTGTGTGTCCGCAGTTTATACCTATCTTCATTTTACAAAACCTCCTTTTTCTCTTTTTCCTCCGCTGCGGACTTTTCATTCTTTAACACCTCGTCCGCGGTGATTGCCGCACGGGTAAAGCTGTTGTTCTTCCACCACGCAATAATTGCCGAAACAATAGTAAACGCCGTCGAAATAAGCGTATTTATATTATCGTCCGAAACGTCAATCATACAATGCCCCGTTGCGGTAAGCACCTGATTTATAAGGGCAAGAATCAAAATTACCGTCCTTGCGATTGTACCTGCCGTAATCTTCATTAAATCCACCTCCTTTCCGCGCACTTAAAACGCTATTTTATAAAAAAACTGACAGCCGCCGCAACAAGCGCCGTTATAACCGCGCTGATTATAATGTCATACTTTCTTCCCGGTCTCTTTTCGATAGTGCCCACTCTCTCCAGAAGCTCATTTAAGTCGCGGCGCATATACTTCATTTCAACCAGAATTTCAGTTACATTTTTGCTTCCCTCAGCCATCTCATCTATACGGTGATGTGCTGATTTAACCGACTGTTCAACGGAGGTCATTCTTTCATAAATTTTTTGTTCATCCATTTTATTACCATTCCTTTCAGCGTGTGATACGCAACGCGGCGTCCGCCGCGGCACAGGCTTCGGCACATTTGCCTCTCACACTTAATATTGAAATTTTCCTCCTGCTACTATAATATAATACTTTTGTTAGTGCCGTGCAGTGCCGCATATAAAAAAGAGGAGAAAAGTCAAAAACTTTTCTCCTCTTTTTTATTTAATTCACAGCAAAGCGTTTAAAACTTAAAATATTCCTTTGCGTTTTTGTATGATATACCCTCAACGATTTCTCTCAGGCTGTCAGGGTCATCGGGATACATTCCGTTCTCTGTCCACTCACCCAAAAGGTTACACAAAATCCGTCTGAAGTATTCGTGTCTGGGATATGACACAAAGCTTCGCGAATCGGTCAGCATTCCGATAAACTTGCCCAAAACCCCAAGGTTTCCGAGGGCTTTAAGCTGTGCCTTCATACCGTCAAAATTATCATTGAACCACCAGCCCGAACCAAACTGAAGCTTCCCGCATATCGGTCCGCTTTGAAAGTTCCCTATCATCGAGCCGAGAACATAGTTATCCTTTGGGTTTAGTGTGTATAATATCGTTTTCGGAAGTATTTCATCTCTGCTGAGGCTGTCAAGCAGCCCGGACAGCTTTTCGGCAATGCACAGATCGTTTATAGAATCAAAACCCGTATCCGCGCCAAGGCTTTTAAACATCTTTGAATTATTGTTTCTCATCGCCCCGATATGCAGCTGCATAGTCCAGCCCAAGCGCGAGTATATTTTTGCGCACTCTGAAAGAACTGCGGTTTTAAATATTTCCGTCTCCTCCTGCGTAAGTGCCTTGCCCAACATACGTTTTTCAAATGCGGTGCTTGCGTCACCGATTAAACAGGGAACACTTTCAAGCGAATGGTCGCTTAAGCGGCAGCCGTTTTGATTAAAATATCGGGCTCTTGATTCAAGCCACCTTACAAGCTCCGTAAAGCTGCATACGCCTGCCTCTTTTATATATTCGGCAAAACCGTCTTTATCTATATTCATCGCCTTATCGGGTCTGAAAGTCGGCAGAACCTTTGTTTTAAAGCCGTCAGAGAGCAGCTTTTTATGATACTTTAAATCATCGGCAGGGTCATCTGTTGTGCAGATGACCTCAACATTTGATTTAAGTATCAGATTCCTTGCCGAAAAGCCACTGTCTTTTAGCTTTTCATTGCAAATATCCCAGATTTCTTTTGCTGTTTTTTCGCAAAGTGGCTTATCAATATCAAAATAGCGTTTAAGCTCAAGCGCCGTCCAATGATACAGCGGATTTCCTATAAGATATGGCATCAATTTTGCAAACCCAAGCCACTTTTCATATCTGTCCGCGCCGCCCGTTATATACTCTTCATCAATCCCGAAGGAGCGCATCTGCCGCCATTTATAGTGGTCACCGCCGAGAAAAAGCTCATACGCGTCACTAAAGTGATGGTCGTCAGCTATCATCTTGGGGTCTAAGTGACAATGATAGTCGATTATCGGCAAGTTAACCGCAAAGCTGTGATAAAGCCTTTCCGCAGTTTTATTTTTAAGCATAAAGTTATCGTTGATTATACCCATTTTACTCATACCCCGCTGTAAGCCGAAAATCCGCCGTCCACGGGAACAACAACACCGTCAACAAAGCTTGCCCCGTCAGAGAGCAGCCACAAAAGCGTGCCCGAAAGCTCTTCGGTCTCGCCGAAACGTCCCATAGGCGTATTGTTTACGATTTTCTGCGAACGCTCGGTATAATTGCCATTTTCGTCTATTAAAAGAGCCCTGTTCTGGTCTGTCAAAAAGAAGCCGGGCGCAATCGCGTTCACTCTTATCCCTACCTTTGAAAAATGAACGGCAAGCCATTGCGTAAAGTTTGAAACGGCCGCCTTAGCACCGCTGTATGCAGGGATTCTGGTAAGCGGAGTAAATGCGTTCATAGACGAAATATTTATTATGCTTCCCTTATTTTCGATAAGGTCGGGCGCAAATACCTGAGTCGGCAAAAGAGTCCCTAAAAAGTTCAGATTAAATACAAACTCTATCCCCGAGGGGTCAAGGTCAAAGAAGGTTTTTACGTCTTCTTTTGTCTCGTCGCCCGCTTCGTAATAGTCTTTTGATGTTGTTCCCTTCGGGTTATTTCCGCCCGCTCCGTTAATCAAAATATCGATTTTGCCGAATTTTTCGTTAATCTCTTTTTTGGCATTTAAAAGACTTTCTTTGTCAAGCACATTTGCCGAAATTCCTATCGCCTCGCCGCCGCTTTTGTTAATCTCATCGGCAACAGCCCGTGCATTCTCGCCGCGGAGATCCAAAACGGCAACTTTTGCTCCGCATTGCGCCAAAACCTTTGAAAATCCCGAACAGAGGATTCCCCCGCCTCCCGTAACCGCGGCAACCTTATTATTTAAATCTATGTTAAACGGTAAGTTCATCTTTTTTATCTCCTATCCTATATCAGATTATTGCATTCTGTCAAGCGCTTCCCAAATTCCGCCGATGTATACCGCGCCGAGGGCTCTGTCATAAAGTCCGTAGCCCGGTCTGCCGGTCTCGCCCCATATCATTCTTCCGTGGTCGGGGCGGATATATCCGTCAAAACCGCTGTCGTGGTATGCCTTGATTATTCCGAATATGTCGAGCGAGCCGCATTCGGTTTTGTGCCCTGCCTCTTCAAAGCACTTATTGCCTGTTATTTTAACATTTCTTATATGTGCAAAGTGAATTCTGTCCGCAAAGCTTTTTACCATATCGGCTATGTCATTATTCGGGTCAACCCCAAGCGAGCCGCTGCACAGCGTCAGTCCGTTATACGGGCTGTCATACAGCTTTAAAAAACGCTCGATATTCTTTTTGTTTGTTATAATTCTCGGCAGTCCGAAGATGTTCCAGGGCGGGTCATCGGGGTGTATCGCCATTTTGACATGCACCTCTTCGGCAACCTTTATAACTCTGTCAAGAAAGTATTTAAGGTTGTTCCACAAATCCTCTTCAGAGATATTTTTGTACTTTTCAAGAAGAGCCTTCATATCTTCTTTGGTATAGCTCGCGTCCCAGCCGGGAAGCGATAAGTCGCCCGTCAGAGGATTCATCTTTTGAACTGTTTCGTCTTTATAAGCAAGGGCATAAGAGCCGTCAGGAAGCTCGTAACTTAAATCAGAGCGTGTCCAGTCAAATACAGGC
>USLC01000017.1 GCA_900555375.1 uncultured Eubacteriales bacterium | reverse complement strand
TATACTGATGGCGCTGTATATTATGATATCATCGCCTGCCTGTACGGTTCCGGGGACAACGGACGGCGCAAATACTGCCGGACAGGGAATCCCCGAGTACAGCGGTGCGCCGTATGTTGAGATAAACGGAAATGTACCCGAGTTTACCGATGGCGATATGACAACGGATTCGTTTGAAACATACAGCGAGCTTGACAGCCTGGGGCGCTGCGGAACCGCGTATGCGTGCGTCGGCAGAGACCTTATGCCGACAGAGAAGCGCGGCAGTATCGGAAGCATAAAGCCGTCGGGCTGGCACTCGGTCAAATATGATTTTGTTGACGGCAAGTATTTGTATAACAGGTGCCACCTGATAGGATATCAGCTTACCGCCGAAAACGCAAACAGAAGGAATCTTATAACGGGCACAAGGTATATGAATACAATCGGGATGCTTCCGTTTGAAAATATGGTTGCCGATTATGTCAAAGAGACCGACAACCACGTATTGTACAGGGTTACGCCGATGTTTGAGGGCGATAACCTTGTCGCAAGCGGAGTGAAAATGGAGGCGCTTTCGGTTGAAGACCGCGGCGACGGGATTTCGTATAATGTGTTTGTATATAATGTTCAGCCGGGAGTAATAATAAATTACGAAAACGGCGACAGCAGAGAGGAATAGCAGAAATCGGGGCGATATTTTCATCGCTCCGATTTTTTGTATATCGAACACAGAGTTTTATAAAAATACGAATTTCGGCATATTTGTGATTGACGGAGTAAAGTGAAAGTGGTATAATATAATAGTTTAATAATAATCTTTTTTAAAATAAAATAACAGGAGAGTGATAACGTGGCAGAGAGCAGAAACACTCATACGCCGGCAGGTCTTACCGATATGCTTGTTGACGAGTGCGAAACCAAATTCAGGATCGAATCAGCGGCAAAGGAGGTTTTTGCCCATCACGGATATCATATGGTTCAGCCTCCTACATTTGAATATTATGATGTGTATGACGCGGCGGTTACAAAAGCGGAAAATATGTTCAAGTTTTTTGACAGCAACGGACGTATGCTTGCTTTGCGCCCCGACCTTACAACCTCGGTTGCAAGAATCGCGGCAACAAAGCCGCTGGGCGAGCTTCCTTACAGAATTGCGTATTCGGGAAGCGCCTTCAGAAATGATGAGGCTTTCAGCAACGCGAGACAGAGAGAGTTTTCGCAGGTGGGAATCGAACTTATCGGCGACGGCAGCGCCGCGGCGGACGCTGAGGTTATCGAGATTTCGATTGAGGCTTTGCTGAAGTTCGGCATAAGCGACTTTCAGATTGATATGGGTCAGGTTGATTACTATAAAGGTCTTGCAGAGCTCGCGGGGCTTGACGGCGATTACAGCGATATGCTTAGGGCAAAAATAAACGACAAGGATTTTGTGGCGATAGCCGATATGCTTGAAAGGCTTAACATTTCAGACGATTTAAAAGAAGCGTTTTGCGATATGCCGAAGCTTTTCGGTGATATCGATATAGTTGAAAAAGAGCTTAAAAATGATATATTAAGCAATAAGTCAAGGGCTGCGCTTGAAAATCTTATGCAGGTGTATGAGATTTTAAAAAGCAAGGGTCTTGAAAAGTATATTGCCATTGACTTGGGGATGGTTCCGAACCTTGACTATTATACGGGTATAATAGTCAAAGGCTTTGCCAAGGGGGTTGCCTTTCCCATATGCTCGGGCGGCAGATATGATAATCTTACGGCTAAGTTCGGCAGAGAGCTGCCCGCAACGGGTGTGGCGATGGGAATAGAAAGGGTTATGACGGTTCTGTCGGATTCGGTCTGCGTTAAGGATGATTCCGCGTCGGAATATATAACCGTTGCGCTTGCAAAGGGCAGACTGGCAGAGCTTTCAATCGAGATATTTGAAAGGCTTGGCTTTGACGTTTCGGAGATGAAGTCAAAGACAAGAAAGCTTATCTTTACCGATGAGAAAAATAAGTTTAAGTTTATCCTGGTAAAAGCGTCCGACGTACCCGTGTATGTAGAGTACGGAGCTGCCGACATAGGCGTTGTCGGCAAGGACACGCTTTTGGAAAGCGGCAAGGATGTGTACGAGCTGCTGGACTTGGGCTTTGGCAGATGCAGAATGGCCGTTGCGGGTCCCGCGTCGATGCGCGGACGGCTGGACGGAAGAAATATAATGAGGGTTGCCAGCAAGTATCCGCATATCGCGCGCGATTACTTTCACCGCGTGAAGGGGCAGACGGTGGATATCATCAAGCTTAACGGTTCGGTTGAGCTTGGGCCGCTTGTCGGACTTTCTGAAGTAATAGTGGATATTGTGGAGAGCGGAAAAACGCTTAAAGAAAACGGACTTGAGGTTCTTGAAGACGTATGCGAGCTGTCCGCGCGGCTTGTAGTGAACAGAGTCAGCCTTAAGATTCACCGCGAGAGGATACTGTCTCTTGTGGCAGACGTTAAAAACGAGCTTAAGGAGGACTGAGAATATGACAATTTATCCCGCGATTGATATTATAGACGGTGCCTGCGTCAGACTGGTACAGGGGGATTATTCGCAAAAGACAAAGTTTGCGGACGACCCGTGCGAGGTTGCAAAGAAGTGGCAGAACTTAGGCGGAGAGTTTATACATATAGTGGACTTGGACGGCGCAAAAAGCGGTGATACACCTAACTTTGAGCTTATAAAAAAGATTGCCGCCGCTGTTGATATTCCGATTGAGGTCGGCGGCGGAATCCGTTCAATCGATACGGTTGACAAGTATTTAAACGGCGGAGTTGAAAGGGTTATAATAGGCACATCGGCGCTTAAAAATCCCGAATTTGTCAAAGAAGCCGTTTTAAAGTACGGCGGCAGAATAGCGGTGGGGATTGACGCAAAAGACGGAATGGCGGCAGTTTGCGGCTGGGAGGAAGTCAGCCGAACCCCCGCGGCAGAACTGGCAAAGCAGATGGAATCAATCGGAGTAAGGCATATAATTTATACGGATATAGCAACCGACGGAATGCTCGGCGGCCCGAACTTAAAGGCGATGAAAGAGATGATAAACGCTGTTTCGGTCAACATAATCGCCTCAGGCGGGGTTACATCGATTGAGGATATAAAGGCTCTCAGAGAATTGGGGGCAGAGGGCGCGATAATAGGAAAAGCGCTGTATACCGACAGGATAAATCTTTCCGAGGCGGTAAAAGAGGCAAAAAAGACGGTGTAGAAACTTAAAAAAGATATAGATATAAAAAGAAAGGATAATATAAAATGGCAAATACGGATTTTATCAAAAACCTTAAATTTGATGACAGGGGGCTTATCCCTGCCGTGGCACAGGACGCGGTAAGCGGCGAGGTGCTGATGCTTGCATATATGAATGAGGAAAGCATTAAGCTTACGCTTGAGACGGGACACGCTACATACTTCAGCAGAAGCAGACAAGAGCTGTGGGAAAAGGGTTCGCACTCGGGACACCTTCAGTTGGTTAAAGAGATGCTTGTCGATTGCGATCAAGATGCAATAGTGCTTAAAATCGAGCAGATAGGCGCGGCTTGTCATACGGGCAATGTGTCGTGCTTCTATCGCAGAGTGGTTGACGGCAAGCTTGTTGAGATTCCGACAGGCATCGACACAAACCCCAAAATTTTGTACGATGTTTACAATATTATATTGGACAGAGTGAAGAACCCCAAGGAAGGCTCGTACACGAATTACCTGTTTGAAAAGGGAATTGATAAAATGCTCAAAAAAATCGGAGAGGAATCGGCAGAGGTCATTATCGCGTCAAAGAATTATGTAAAGTCTGAGGTTCAATACGAAACGGCGGATTTGCTTTATCATCTTGCGGTTGTCCTCGTTGAAGAAGGCCTTACCTGGGACGATGTATTTGCAGAGCTTCGCTCAAGGTATAATAAGTAATTATGACTAAGTATAAAAAGCTGCTGGTTTTGCCTTGCACAGTAATATTGATATGCGGATATATAATCGGGTTTAATATGATTAAAAGAGCCGACAGGGCAGCGGAAATATCCGATGCGGCGGCGGTCGCAAATGTAAATACAAATACAAATACAAATACAAATGTAAATGACGACCGGCAGATAAATGAAAATTCGGACGGCGATGCCGACGGCAAGGGGGCTGCGGATTCGGCCGAAGAGGATAAAGAAGAGGCAAAAGATGCCAAAGATACGGATGACAATAAAAATGCCGAGCTTGCGGCAATCGGGCATAAAATAAATATTAATACCGCCGATGAAAAAGAGCTTATGCTTCTTGACGGAATAGGCGAAACATATGCCAAAAGAATAACAGAGCTTCGCACACAGCTCGGAGGGTTCACTTCAATCGAACAGCTGAAGAAGGTTAAGGGCATAGGCGACAAAAGGTTTGAGAAGCTTAAGGATTATGTAACGGTAGAGTAGCGATGCCGCGGGTTAAAATTTATAAAAGATTCAGATAGGAGAATAAAGATGGGACTTTTTTCAAACAGATTCGAGAAGGCGGGCCCGGGGGTAGACCCCGATGCGCCTCAGAAAAGGAGTTTTTTCAGATTTTTTGAATTGTTTTTCAGAAAGTTTACAAGGTTTGTTAAAGTAAATCTTATGTACAGCCTTGTGATGATTCCGACGTTTTTGGTGGTCTTTGTTTTGATTTTTATAGCAGGCAGCGGATTGTTCGGCGAGAATGTTTCGGTTGAAGACAGCGCATACGCGACGTTTATCATTGCGTTTTTCTGCACCAACCTGTTTGTAAATATTTTCGGAATGGGCCCCGCAACGGCGGGAATTACATATATTATGCGCAACTTTGCAAGAGAAGAGCACGCGTGGATATGGAGCGATTTTAAAGATACGTTTAAGTCAAACTTTAAGCAGGCGTTGGCGGTTTATCTTATAAACCTTGTTATGCTTGTTGTAGGCTACGTTGCATTGATGTTTTATACCCACCAAAGCGGCGCAATCGGCGCATTAAGATATGTTATGTATATGATAATCATTGTTTTTGCTATGATGAATATGTATATATATCCGATGATGATAACGTTTAAGCTTTCGCTTAAGGATTTGTACAGAAACGCTCTGCTTTTTGCGGTGGGAAAGCTTCCGTCAAATCTGCTGATATTGTTTTTGTCGGTGATGATTCACATAGGTCTGCCGATATTTGCGGTTCTGTACACGGGACAGTATTTTTTGGTTGCGCTTATCGTGCTTGGTCTGCTTGAGGTCTTGCTTACACAGAGCTTTACCGCGTTTATGGTAAACTTTAACGTGTACCCGAAGATGAAGAAGTATATGCTTGATATGATGCCCGATGCCGAGAAGACAGAGGAGACAAAATCTATTTTTGAGGACGATGTAAGAACGCGCAGAGAGAGATAAACTGCAGATAAGGACAAAACGGAAAATGCTTGAGAAGATAAAAGAGCCGAAGGATTTAAAAAATCTGAATATCGATGAGCTGTACTGCCTTGCGGACGAGATACGCCGCTTTTTGGTGAAGCATATATCAAAGGCGGGCGGTCATCTGGCGGCAAACCTCGGTGTTGTTGAACTGACAATAGCGCTGTTTTTAGAGTTTGACCCGTACAGAGACAGAGTTGTGTGGGACGTAGGTCATCAGTCGTATGTTCACAAGATTCTGACGGGCCGTGCCGACAGATTTGATACCCTCAGAAAGTTCGGGGGGCTTTCGGGCTTTCCGAAGATAAGCGAGAGCCTATCCGACGCGTTCAATTCGGGGCACAGTTCGACCTCGATTTCGGCGGCTGCCGGGTTTGCGGCGGCGGCAAGACTTAACAAAACGGATGAAAGAGCCGTTGCCGTTATAGGCGACGGTGCAATGACGGGCGGAATGGCATTTGAAGCGATGAATCACGCAGGCAGCGCGAAGCTTCCGATAACGGTAATTTTAAATGATAACGGAATGTCAATATCCAAAAACGTCAGCGCGCTTTCAAACCGTTTGAAAAAGATACGAAGTACGGCAAGATATTTCAGACTTAAATCCAACGTAAAATCCACGCTTGACAGGATTCCGATAATCGGTGCGCCGATGAAGAGGTTTATATCGGACACAAAAAGTAAGGTAAGGGGAATAATACTTCCCAACACCATATTTGAGGACTTCGGATTTAAATATCTCGGTCCCGTAGACGGACACAATATCGAGGATTTGCGTGCGGTGTTGGCGCAGGCAAAAGATATGAATGAGCCCGTGCTGATTCACATACACACAAAAAAGGGTAAGGGCTATGCCCCGGCAGAAAAAAATCCCGACTTTTTTCACGGCGTTCAAAGCTTTGACGAGAGTACGGGCGTGCCGAAAAACGTTTTGGGCGAGACGTGGTCAGACTGCTTCGGCGCGGCGATGTGCAAAATGGCAGAGAAGAATCACAGGCTTGCCGCCATTACTGCGGCGATGCCTCTCGGAACGGGGCTTGTCGATTTTGCAAAGCGGTTTCCCGACAGATTTTTTGATGTTGCAATAGCGGAACAGCACGCGGTTACTTTTTCCGCGGGGCTGGCAAAGTCGGGCATAACGCCTGTTGCGGCTATATATTCAACATTTTTGCAAAGGGCGTATGACCAGATTATACACGATGTTTCGCTTATGAAGCTTCACGTTGTATTTGCGATAGACCGCTGCGGACCTGTGGGCAGCGACGGAGAAACGCACCAGGGTGTGTACGATATCGCATATATGTCGCAGATGCCCGGTATGACGGTGTTTTCGCCGTCAAATAAGCTTGATTTTATTGATATGCTTGATTTTGCGGTAAACAAGATGAACTCTCCCGCGGCGGTCAGATATCCGAGGGGAGAGGTTTGCGATGAAGCCGTCGAGAGGCTTAGTCCGTATAAGCCGCGGCTTGTGCGCGATGGCTGCGATGTATTTATCGCGGCGGTGGGAATCACCGTCCGTGACGCGCTTGAAGCGGCTGAAATTCTGGAAAGGAACGGAGTTTCGGCGGCGGTTGCGGACGTGCGCTGTATAAAGCCGATAGATGTTGATTTTATGAAAGAATATTCCGCAGACAAGCGGATTGTCGCAAGCGTCGAAGACGGCATTGCGACCGGCGGCTTCGGGCAGCAGCTTGCGGCTCTTCTTATGCAGCCGGTGATGAATTTTGCGTATCCCGATGTTCCGATTGTTCAGGGAAGCGTAAGCAAGCTTAAGCAAAAATACGGAATGGACGCCGAGAGTATAGCTGAGGAAATACTTAAGGTTTTAAAATAGATTTACAGGCGGAAGATGCCGCCGCGGTTATTGAGAGGTAAGTTTAATGGCAAAGCAAAGACTTGACGTATACCTTGCCGAAAACGGATTGGTTAAAAGCCGAAGCGAGGCACAGTCGGTTATAATGGCAGGAGAGGTGTACGTTAATAATCAGAAGGCGGCAAAAGCCGGAGATCAGATAAACGGAGACGAAAAGATAGAGGTTCGCAGCAAGGCGCTTAAATATGTAAGCCGCGGTGGCTTGAAGCTTGAAAAGGCAATGCAGGTCTTTCCTGTTTCGCCCGATAAAAAGGTTTGTATGGATATCGGCGCGTCAACGGGAGGATTTACAGACTGTATGCTTCAGAACGGAGCGGTAAAGGTATATTCGGTTGACGTGGGCTACGGGCAGCTGGCGTGGTCTCTGCGCTGTGACGAGCGCGTTGTAAATATGGAGCGCACAAACATAAGATACCTTGAAGAGGATAAACTTGACGATAAGATAGACTTTTTTTCGGTTGATGTGTCATTTATATCGCTTAAGCTTGTTCTGCCCGTTGCGTGGAAGCTTTCGACAGACGACGCGGAGGGCATATGCCTGATAAAGCCGCAGTTTGAGGCAGGCCGCGACAAGGTCGGCAAGAAGGGCGTTGTACGCGACGCGGTTGTTCATAAAGAAGTGATTCACAGGGTATTTGACTTCACGCGGGAAGTCGGATTTAAAATCCGCGGACTTGATTTTTCGCCGATAAAGGGACCCGAAGGGAACATAGAATATTTAATGTATATATCAAAATCGGGTGAGGACGCATATATTGACATTGACGCATTGGTCGACAAATCACACGAGCTTGCGAGGTAGAAAAAGAGGTGGCGTAGTTGAAGAATATTGCGGTGATACCAAACGTTTCAAGGGATATCGGCTTGACGGAAACTAAGAAGATAATCGATATACTGCACAGCTATAAGGCAAATGTCTTTGCCGAGAAAAGGTTTGAGCCAAAGCTTGGCGGCAATATAAGTTACGGAAGCGTTGATGAAATTCTTCGGCGTGCCGATGCCGCCGCGGTGCTTGGCGGAGACGGAACAATTTTAAATATCGCTCCGCAGGCGGCTGTGCTGGGCGTGCCGATAATCGGTATAAACCTCGGAAACTTAGGTTTTTTGTCTCAGGCGGAAAAGGGCGACTATTCGATATTTGAAAGTATTTTTAATGACGATTACAGCGTGACAAGCTGTATGATGCTTGACGCTGTTGTAGTCAGACAGGGTGTAGAGGGCGAGCGCTTTCTGGCACTTAATGAGATAGTAGCCGCGGCAGGCGGCGCGTCCAAGATGATAAATGTTACCGCAGCGGTAAACGGAACCAACATCGGCTCATACTCAGCCGATGGACTGATTGCGGCAACGGCTGTCGGTTCAACGGCGTATTCGCTCTCTGCCGGCGGCGCGGTTCTGCACCCCGACCTTGACGCGATGATTATAACACCGATTTGTCCTCATACTTTAAAGGCGCGGTCGATGGTTGTTCCGGGCAATGACGAGATATGGATTTCGCCCGCAAAGCCGTATCGGTCGGAGATGATGATTCTTGTGGACGGAGAGACGCGCGGAACTCTTGAAAACGATGAGTTTATAAAGATAACAAAATCAAAATACCGTACGCGGCTGATTAAGCAAAGCGGCAGAAACTTTTTTGATGTGCTTAGAGAAAAGCTGTCTGACTGACGAGGGGAGGAAGAATTGTGCTTAGAGAACTTCATATAAAAAATGTGGCTG
>USLC01000016.1 GCA_900555375.1 uncultured Eubacteriales bacterium | reverse complement strand
ATGCCATTGGCTCTACCATATCTCTGATTCCTGTTGCATGAGATGGATCTACCATGACTGGAAGATGGGATTTCTTCTTGATCATAGGGATTGCAGAAAGATCTAATGTATTTCTCATAGCTGTCTCGTATGTTCGGATTCCTCTTTCACAAAGGATTACATTCTCGTTTCCTCCGGCGAGAATGTATTCCGCCGACATCAGCCATTCTTCGATGGTGGCTGACAAACCTCTCTTTAACAATATCGGCTTGCTGCACTTGCCGAGTTCTTTAAGCAAATCGAAGTTCTGCATATTTCTTGCGCCTACCTGAATAACGTCAACGTCACGCTCGAACCTTTCAACCAAAGCCGGTGACATAATTTCGGTAACAATGGGAAGCCCCGTCTGCTCTCTTGCCTCTTTTAAAATTTCAAGACCCTCAAGTGCAAGACCCTGGAAAGAGTACGGCGAGGTTCTCGGCTTGTATGCGCCGCCGCGGAGAAGCTTGGCTCCGCTTTTTTTAACGTTTGCGGCAACCTCTGTCATCTGTGCCTCGCTCTCGACCGAGCACGGACCTGCGATAACGGTGAAGCCCTTGTCTCTGCCGATTTCGGCATTGCCTACTTTTACTACTGTGTTTTCGGGATGGAACTTGCGGCTTGCCTTTTTGAAGGGCTCTGCAATTCTCATTACACGGTCTACATGCTCGTTAAGCATAAGCTTATCGGGGTCAATCTTGCCCGTCTCGCCTATTAATCCAAGCACTGTGTAGTCAATACCTTGATTGAGTATTACATCCAGACCCATACCTTTTATGTATTCAACAACGCTGTTTACATCCTCTTTTTTTGTTCCCGCTTTCATTATTACAACCATTTTATTTCATTCCTTTCAGATTATTTACAAATTTTTAGCTGACAAAAAGGGCAGGTTCCTTTGAACCTGCCCTAAAGTTTTATTAATATACAAAAATTGATATATGAATTAACTCAGGCTCAAAGGTCTTTCGGATTTATCGTAGCAAAAATAGCCGTAGCCGTAAAAGCTAAAGCTAAAGACAAAGTTAAATTCATATGTTGTGTTTGAAGAATTTTTTGCTTTTAAATCTTTCAGACAGTTCATAGCCGTTGTTCCTTTCAATTTATTTTTGTTTGCAAACATTACAGTAATAATACCCCCTTTTTTTTAAATTGTCAAGAGTTTTTTTTAACTTTTTTATTTTTATATAATTTTGCCGAATTATGAGATTTATTACGGCATAATATTTTTACAGTTTTATTATGCGCTTCTTTCAAGAAGCTTCATAACCATTACCGTCATATCATCCCTTATATCCTCGCCGCAGAGAGTCTTTGCCATATCCATAATTCTGTCGGCAAGCTCTTGCGCAGGCATCTCGGGGTCTGCCTCTTCGACAAAATTTTTTATCCAGTCTTCGTGTCCCTTCTTCATCTGAAGCCCGTCGGAAAGCATAACAATCACATCCCCGCCGCAAAGCCTGTGTGCAAACGTCTCTATCTCCATATCCTGAATAACTCCGACGGGAAGCGATGCGGCACGCACCGTCTCCGCGGTGCTGCCGCGCTTAATATAGCTTGGCTCGGCTCCGTTTTTTATAAACTCTGCCTCGCCGCTGTATAAATCAATGACGCACATATCCACCGTGGCAAATGCCTCGTTTGCCGACTTCATAACCATTATTGAATTTACAAGGCGCACCGCAATTGTTCTGTCAAAGCCCGCTTCAAGAAAGTCGCCCAACACCCTTACCGTTGCTCCGCTGTCGCGCGATGCACGCTTGCCCGTGCCCATACCGTCGCTCAGTGCCGCCGCATACTTTCCGTCGCTTAAATATCTCATTACGCAATTATCGCCGCTTACATCGCACGCGCCGCCTGCCGCCATTCCCGCTTCTATCATATACCCCTCGGGCTGGGCAAAACGCATAAGTATTTCGCCGCGGTTACGTCTTGACGCACCCACCATAGCCATTTTTGCCCCGAGAACCGCATGCAGCGCACTCTCTGCCGCGCGGCGCGCCGCATCGGCGTTTTCGTCGGCTATTGCCCCTATGTATGCAAAATATCTGCCGTTTATGCCGAGTGTTACGTCAAGCTCTGTCACCTCTATTTTCTTTGCGGAAAGCCGCATCCGTATCTCTTCCTCTGCACCGCTGTCAATTCTCTCTTCATACAGCTCGTCCGATATTCCGTCCAGAATCTGCGCAACGCTTGCAAGCTGCTGACCCGCAAGCTCGCGGTTCTCGCAGAGCTTACTCTTCCACACGCAGTTAATTTTGTATATCTCAAACAATCGGTTCATCTCATTTGCAAGTCTGCGGCAACGCAGGCAGCTGCCGCCAAAGCACTCGTTCGCTTCGCCCTCATTAAGCTCGCCTTTATCCTCCATAATCTTCAGCATTTTAAACAATGACTTATATGTATGGTCAAAACTATTTACCCAGCACTTGCTGAGCTTTGAACATTCTCTGCACACTCTCTCCGCCACTCCGTCAAACATTAGCGAAATATCCTCCATATCGGCTTCGCTGTTTTTATCCGACAAATCAAGAAATGTTTGCGCAAGCACCCTGAATGAGTCCGCCGCGCTTTCGAGCCGTGTTTTTATATAGTCTCTGCACCTTATATCATCGTTGCCGCCGCGCTTTATCCCTGAGATTCTGCCTATGGTGCGCGCCGCAATATCCGGGGTCAGCATAACCGCCGCGGTACCTATCGGAATATCCGCATAACCGATTGCCCCCGATGAATCCATACAAAAGAGTGATGATGCCACGGCTGTTATAAACATTGCCGCCCCCGCAGCGTACTTTCCGCGGCGCGACAGCGCCCCTCCCGCTGCTCCGCAGAGTGCGTATACCGCCGCAAGCTCTGCCGCCGTATCCCACGAGCCCGCAAGGATACCGATAATCAGTCCCGCTACCGCTCCGCATCCCGCACCGCCGCAAATTGCAAACTGTGCCACACACCAAAAGCCTATTATGTTTACCGCACTTATCCATACACCTGCACGCAGATTTTTAAACCCTGTAAGCGCAATTGCCGCGGTTAATATCATACAAAGCTTTTCTTCTTTGTTCATCGCAAAGACGCTGCTTCTTCTGCCCTTTAAAATACCTCTGTTCCGCTCCAGCACAAGAATACCCGCTGCCGCAAGCGCCGCATCCGCAAGAATCCTTAAAATACCCCCCGTTGAAACTCCGCTCCATATAAGCTGAACACACCCCGAAAGGATTATAAGCGTTACCGACGCGCCTGCCGCCGCAGGCATCGGAATGTCTCCGCTTTCTCTGTCGGCTACAAATAAAAAAAGCAAATATGCCGCTATACAGGTTATATATCGGATTGCCGCGGCTTTGTCCAAAAGCGTCAGGCACCCTGCCGCCGCCATTGCTCCGCTTACTACCGCCTCTGCCGTAAATCGTCTCTCAAGTGCAACGAATGACAGCCCGAAAGGAGCAACGCCCGATATCGGCATTGCCCTTGCCAGCAAAAAGCCCGCCGTACGCACCAATACGCTTTGCATACTGATTTTTTTGCCGAATGATATTTTTTGCGACTCGGAAGTCTTGGATTTTTCACACTTGTTTATCTGCTCCACTATATACACCTCGTCCTTCGTTTCGATATGGAATATTATATCCATAATATTCCATATTTTATGTCGAAGCAGAGTATTTCCGAAAAAAATTTTAAATCTTCAGCAAAATACTTACGGCAACGGTTAAAACTGCCGCCGCAACCGATGCAATCAGCACCGCTTTTTTATGTCTGAAGCCGCGTCTCGGTCTGTATGGAATACCCTCTACCTTATTGATATAGCTGTTAATTATCTCCTGTGCCTCTGATATTATTCCGCTGCCAACGCTTCGGCACGGCTTTTCTGCCTTTAATATAAATATCGCCTGCTCAATTGAATCAGAGTGTATATTATTTATAATCACCGCTCTCTTTCCGCTTTTATTAATCATAAAAATCTCCTCCCTCGGGTATTGATATGATTATTCTTGACACACTTTTGGCGATTTATACCACAATTTAAAAACGCCTTTAAAGGGCAAATCCTTTAAAGGCGCATATACTTTTTATTTAATTAAAGTGCCGATTGGGTATCATTCGGGTCTCCGTTGATTGCCAAATCATATTCGTGTGACCAATCAAGTCCCCTATACTCTGCTGCACGCTCGTCCTTTTCTATAAAGTCCATAAGAAGGTCAAGCATATCCTTTGTCCACGTATTTTTGTCAATCTGAGCCGTGGTGAACTTGTTAAGCGTTATCATCTCAAAGCCGAACAAATCCTTAACCTGAGTTTTTGCCGCTCCGCCCACTACTTCCTCTACGAGATGGCTCGGTATAAACAACACGCCGCCTCCCGCACCGAAGACAATGTCGCCGGGCAGACATATTGCGTTGCCTATTCTGGTTGCCGTATTATATCCCGTCATTATAAAGTCACGTATCGGCGTGGGGTCTATGCCTCTGTAATACACCTGAGTGTCGTCAACCTTTTTCATCTGCTCTGTATCTCTGATGCCGCCCCATATTACCGCACCGCCGTTTTCGTTCTTCGTCTTGTTCTTCAGAGCGGTGGTAAGGTTTCCTCCGAGAAACGTTCCCTTATAAATCTTATCGTACATATCGATTACGGGGACGTCTCCTTCTTTAAGATTATCTATAACCCATTGATTATATGTACCCGTTCTGTTCTCGCTTCTGCCGATATCCTTTACCACCTCGTCAAGGTCGGGTCTGAAGGGACAGTATGTTGCCGTAACGGCTCTGCCGAAGCAGCGCCGTGACTTCAGAAAACACCATCACGCCGAATGTGAGATATCCGCCTTTCTGAGCGGCACCGGCACATACACCACAGCCGAAAAAAGCTACAATTTTTCTCCAGGCTCGGTTTTTGTGTTCAGCGGAGATGAGGTTCATTGCATAACTGACATAACCAATGATTTTACCCTGCTGAACCTTAGATTTATGCCGAGTCTTTTGGTCTCGGAGGGCGGAGACCTTAACCTTCTTAAAATATTTTTCTCGCGGAGTCAAAGCTTTGAAAATCATATTGACCCGCAAAACCCTGCAACCGCTGCTATTCACGGCAAAATAAAAGAAATTGCCCGTGAGCTTGCCGAAAGCCGCGAGGGCAGCGGAACTATGGCAAGATATCTGCTTTTTTCGATATTTGTTTCGCTTATCCGCGACTACGACTATGTAAAAAGCAAAAGTCCGTACGGCGATTATATAAGCAGCGTAGGCTCAATCGGCAGCGCTCTGCGATACATAAACGAAAATCTTGAAAGGCCGCTGACTCTTGCTGAGATTTCTTCTGCCGCGGCAATGAGCTCTGCATACTTTTCAACGGTGTTTAAAAAGATAAACGGACTTTCGCCCTGGAGATATATAACAATCAAGAGAGTTGAAAAGGCGGTTGAGCTTTTAAAAACCACAGATTGTACAAGTCTTGACATCGCTATGCAATGCGGCTTTAACAGCTCGTCAAACTTTTATAAAGCGTTTACTGCCGTAACGGGAAAAAGCCCGAAGGACTACCGCCGCGAAAAGTAAGTATACTATTTAAAAAGCCGAACGCGCAAACGCTCGGCTTTATTTTACAATATCATTGTAGAGCTGTCGGTCTTTTCCTCGCCCGTGTCATAATACTCAACCTCGTCAAGGCGTTTAAACGAATATCCTTTAGACTTAAGATACTCTATAATCTGACCCAACGCCTCGGGTGTGGTGGTCTTTGCCGCGGCATCGTGCATAAGAACAACTATATTATCCTCCGTCGCGGTATTTTTTACCTTTGATACAAGCGAGTCAACACTTTTAAGCGCAGATTCCGCATCGCCGTTTAAACAGTTCCAATCGGCATAATAATATCCGTTTTCTTTAAGCTTTTGCTTATAGACCTGCTTTTCGGCGGCGTGATCACCCGCGTTGTAGCTTCCCCCCGGGAAACGGATAAGCTTAAACGGCTCTTCGCCGCAGATATCAGCAATAAGCGCCTCTGTTTTATCGATTTCGCCCATAAAGCTCTCTGACGTTGCATACAAATCCTTATATTCGTGTGAATAAGAGTGGTTGGCAAGAAGGTGTCCTTCTTTTACCTCTGTTTCGGCAATATCACGATTCGCCTCAAGCATCTTGCCGAGGCAGAAAAACGTAGCCTTAACGTTATACTTTTTAAGCACCTCCAGAACCTTGGGTGTAACCTCCTTGGTGGGGCCATCGTCAAATGTGAGATAACAAATCTTTTCTCCGCTTGTTCCCTGCGCATTTCTTGCAATTTTAAGCAAATCATTCTCCTCTGAGGCGGGCGGAACATTGTATTCCTTAGCCGGAGGCTGAGTCTCTGTCTGCCCGGTTTGCTGAGTGGCAACCGATTCTTTTCCGCCTTTGCATTTTGTAACCGCAACCGACACAGCAACAATTATAATAACAAGAATCACTGCGCTTCTGATTAAAGCAAATCTGCGGGTCGGCTTTCTTTTATGGCTTGTATGTCGCGCCGCATTACCCCGTAAAACTCTGTTTCTGTTACCATTCATTTCATTTGTACCTCACTTTTTATTATTTATAATTATAATAATCCAAGCGGAATCAAAAGTCAATACCCATTGTCGGATTTCAAGCATCTGTACTTGACTTTTTGCTTTTTCCTCTAATCGGGTCGATGTGAATGACTATATCAACGCCCAATTCGCTCATTATTTTATGCTCGACCTTGTCTATTATATCGTGAGCCTCGGTAAGGCTCATATCCGCAGGGATTTCTGCGTGAGCCGAGGCAATTTTATGTCCGGGTCCGTAATCGTGAATCAGCAGCCCGTGCATACCCATTACGCAGTCTTCGCCCGTTATCATATCTTCGATTTTTTCGGTCAGCTTGGGGTCGGGCGCAACGCCCATAAGTCTGTCTGTCGTACTATGCGCAATACGGATTCCCGTATATATTACAAGCCCCGACACGCAAACGCCCGCTATCCCGTCTATCGGGAAGGGTACAACATAGGCAAGAAGCGCGGATATGATAACCGCCAACGTTGCAATTGTATCGTTAAGGCTGTCTTTTGACGCCGCCATAAGAATCGCCGAATTAATCTTTTTACCCATCACCCGATTATAGTGCCACATCCAAAGCTTAACGGGAACGGAGGTGATCAAAATTCCGACCGATACCGCACTTAATTCTACCGCATCGGGCTTAAAAATTTTTATAACCGAGCTTTTTAACAGCTCTGCCCCGAAAAAGAGGATAAAAAACGCTATAATCAAAGCCGAAATATATTCCGCTCTGCCGTGACCGTACGGGTGCTCAGCATCCGCTCTTTTACTGCTTAATCTTGCGCCTATAATCGAAACAAGCGATGAACCCATATCCGAAAGATTGTTAAATGCATCTGACACAACCGCTATACTGTTTATAGCATAGCCCGCGGTCAGCTTTATGGCAAACAAAATAAGATTACACACTATTCCAAGTACACCGCCGAGGGTTCCGTACGCCTCACGCACCTCAGGATTTGAAGTATCATCGCTGTTTGGAACAAAGCGACTTATTAAAAATTTAAGCACGCATAATCACCCTAATCAAAAATTAATCATTCTGCTTTTATACTTTACACTCAGCACAATTCCGATTGCCAGCATAGTGGTAAGCAGAGACGAGCCGCCATAGCTGAAAAACGGAAGCGTGATTCCCGTAACAGGGAAAATTCCTATACACATTCCTATATTCTCAAATGTCTGAAACGCCAGCATCGCCGCAACGCCCACACACATATATCTGCCCAAATCATTTCTTGCGTTCATTCCTATATACAGACAGCGAATTATAATCGCACACATAAGAACGATTACCAGCACCGCTCCTATTATACCAAGTTCTTCGCATACAACCGAGTATATAAAATCCGTATGCCTTTCGGGCAGTATATTATTTATCTGACTTGACCCTTTATAAAGTCCCGAACCGAATATTCTGCCCGAGCCGACAGCCTGCTCTGACTGAAGCACGTGATATCCTGCCCCCGCAGGGTCGCTCTCAGGGTTAAACACAGTTATAATTCGGCTTTTTTGATAGTCCTGAAGGACAAAAAACCACATAACGGGGCACATTGCCGCTATCCCCACTATCCCAGCGATTATATACTTTATACTTATGCCTGCCGCAAAAAGCATTGCGGCAAGTACCACCGCGAAGACCGAGCCCGTTCCGAAGTCGGGCTGAACAAGAATAAGCGCCATAGGAATTAATGCGAACAATAAAAGCCTGAGAATATTTTTCGGCTCGTTTATTCTGTCTCCGCAGTCGGCAAGTCTTTTTGCAAACGCTATTATAAATATTATCTTTGCGACTTCAGCCGGCTGAAGATTAATCGGTCCGAACTCAAACCAGCTTCTTGCGCCGTTATGCACCTTTCCTATCCCCGGGATTAAAACCAAGACAAGCAAAATAAGCCCAAACATCGAAAGATACAGCGATATTCTTGCTAAATACTCATAATCCAAAAACATAAGCAGACAGATTCCGCCTATTCCGACTATCATAGCCGCAGACTGAACAATCACATAACGCCTTCCGTCCTCTCCGCCCGCGCTTGAAATCATTACTATTCCGAACACGGCTGCCGTAACGGTAAGAACAGCAAGCCAAAAATCCATATTCTTTATAAAACCGCGTATTCCGTTAGAACGTTTAAACATTTTTTATCTTATCTCCTATCACTCAAGTAAAAAATCGGAATTTATCTGACTTTTACGCTTATGGCAACCCCATCGCCGAGAGGAAGAATGTCCGTCTCAAGCTCGGGAATTTCGCAAAGCATATCCACGTACTTCCGCAGTCTTTTAACTATCGTAATTTTTCGGTGCTTTACAAGCTCGTCGGTTGCCGTCATACCCTTATATAAAATATTGTCGGAGAAGAGTATTCCGCCGCGTCTGAGCATCCGCATACAATGCTTAAAAAACTCGTTATACTGAGCCTTTGCCGCATCTATAAAAATCAAATCATATTCTCCGCTCATATCGGCAAGAACCTCTTTTGCGTCGCCTTCAATTACATTGATTTTATCTTCAAGCTTCATATGGTATATGCTCTTTTTTGCATATGCCGCGGCATCGGGATT
>USLC01000015.1 GCA_900555375.1 uncultured Eubacteriales bacterium | reverse complement strand
CCGCCGTTAAACGCGGTTATTGTTTAAATCATACAAAATAGTAAAATGATTTTTGTTTATAAAACTACTTGAATAAATTCGATAAAATGATATAATTAATAGTGAAAAAAAGAGGTTAAATTATTGTATATATCACAATAATTTAACAAACAGATTGTGAATGTGTACAAAATTATACAATTTTTTCGTTTTTGTTACAATTTTGTAATAAAAGCAAAATTGCAGATTGCGTATGCATTGCATAGACATTGTTAGTTAAGGCGCGGATTTTTAAAGGGGTACCCCTTTATTAGTTCTTATACATAAGAACTAATAAAACAATCCTCGTTGATAAAGACATTTTAAGGTGCGGTTCGTCTGTTGATTTTACGGGCAGTCTGCACCTTTTGTATTTGCAGAGAGGCTTTTTGATAGAGTTGAGGAGGAAGAAGGATGAGAAAATTTTGCCTCAGACATACGTGTCTGTTTTTGATAATATTAATGTTATATACGATATGTTCGGCTTACGCTTATGCCGAGCCGAGCAATACGAGCAATATAGGCATAAAGCTTGAATTTGACAAGAGCGGGTATTTCAGCGGCGACACGGCTGTTGCGGCGCTTTCTCTTACCGGGCTGTCGGCTTTGGATTCTTCAAAAGACAAGATTGGTTCGTTTGAGGCATATATAAAGTATAATATAAACGATGTTGTGCCGATGTATGACGGTGTCGAGGTTACGGATTATGATAAGCCCGCGGGCAAGTTTGACCTTGCGCTTGACGCGGCAAACGGAAAGCAGGGCTTTAACACCGCGGCAAAGCAAATGGGTTATCTTGATAAAGATGACAGGATAATAGTTGTCTATTTTCAAGAGCCGAACGGAGTTTCTCTAAGCGGCGGCAGTTTGGCAATAGGCAAGATAAACTTTAAAATCAAGAAGACCGCGGGTACTGTCGGGGTACAGATATATACCTGCGCGGCGTACAGACCGTATACGGGTACGGGCGGAAGCGAAGAGGTTAAAGGCTTGCCCATTACGATAGGAAGCGTCACAGACGCGTCGGCGCCGCTTAAAACAGAAGCGTCCGTTACCCCGATAAGCGCAGTCTATGACGAAGCAAATAAAGAGGTTAAAGCAAGCGTTACGGTAAATACAAATGTCTCTGCAACGCTTATAGCACAGCTTTATGATACGCAGTCGGGACTTACAAAGGCGGTTAAAATAAACCCGATTGCATATGCGGCGGGGACGTCCGAGTATCCGATTGATGTAACCTTTGCAAATGTGACAAGCAAAGCAAATTTATGCGTCAGATACTTCCTGTGGGCGGGAACGTCCGCGATGACGCCTGTCTGCATAAATAAATCAATTGATGTAAATTAAGGCTTAAGTATCTACTGCCTAAAGTGGCACATAAATAAGCCTCCCTTGCCTAAAGGGGCGATGGTTGCCGGTGGCAATCCTAAAGGGAGGGGGAACGCTTTAGCGGTGGAGGGATTTATTTGAGTGATACAAAAATATTTTAAATTGGAGGAAGAGAAATGAGAAAGAAATGCACAGCTTTTGCGATACTTGTATTTATGATGCTTTCGCTTTTCTCACAGGCGGCGCTTGCCGCGGCAGAAGTTAAGCTTCAGGTGTACTTTGCGCCGCAGATTATGAACGACCAAACGGGTGAAATTGCGGTAAACATTAATTTAAGAAATTTCAAAGTTGCCGTTCCGTCTTATATGGGCGCTGTCTGCGGACTGTCTTTTAAGTTTAACTATGATACAGAAAAATTTGATATAAAAAAGAATGATGACGGAAGCGTATATCTTTCGGCGGACGAAAACGGTCTGATAAAGAACGTAAGCGATGCAGAGGTAAAAGAGGATAACGGAAGTGTGTCATTTTCGTTCCTTGATTCAACGCTTAAAGATAATCTGATAGAAGGCGATGGCACGATTTTAAGCTTTGTGCTGATTTCCAAAAACATAAAACAGCTGTGGAACTCGTTTGATACATATCCGATACGTTTTGTTCCCGGCTCTGTCGGGGCGGCGGCATATCGGCTGTCTGACTATACGGTGTCAAGAATTTATAATATAGAAGCAATCGACGGCAAGGTGGGCGGCTATAACAAACAGCCAAGCTTTATTATGCCGGGTATAGATAAAAAAATCTCTCTTTCGTTAGGCAAAAGCGAGATTCAAGTTAACGGAGAGGCGCTTCAAACAGACGCGGCTCCGTTTAAACAAGGCGAAGAGCTGATGATACCTGTCAGATACTTTGCCGAGAGCGCGGGAATGACAGTCGATTGGAAGGGAGAGGTTATGACCGCCTCTGCTTACGGCGATTATCGTACCCTTGTTATCGCTCTTGATTCGGAAGAGAATGCGACAGTATACTTCAATGCGGCAAAGCTTTCGCAAGAGGTTTCGCCGATAGAAAAAGACGGCAGAATATACATTCCGCTGTCGCTTGTAAATGTGGTGTATCAAAACGCACAAATAACCGCGACCGATGCCGCCGCAGAAATTTACCTTCCGTAAAATTGATTTGCAAATATCCCCCCCGTCAAGTGCTTCGCACTTGCCACCCCCCCTTTAGGCAAGGGGGGCAGATATTAGGGGAAATTGCCCTCGCCCATTGCCCCTTTTGCCTAAAGGAGGGGGAAGTCAGCAAAGCTGACAGGGGGATAACGGTGGAGGAATATAACACAATAAGAAAATGATATAAAGGAAGGTCGGAATGCAAAGAAAGCATAACAAAAATTCTAACAGAAAACGCACGGTATCTGAGAAGAAATATGACAAAAGAAGAAAAGCGTTTATGGTATGACTTTCTAAAAGATTATCCGATTAGATTTTTAAGGCAAAAGGTAATTGATACTTATATAGCAGATTTTTATTGCCACAAAGCAAGATTGATAATCGAGCTTGACGGTTCTCAGCATTATGAAGAGAACGCGGTGGTAAAAGATAAAATAAGAACACAAAGAATAGAAAAGAGGGATTTAACAGTTATAAGAATACCCAATATCGAAGTTAATAAAAACTTTGACGGTGTTTGTTTGTATATTGATATGATTGTAAAAAAATTCACATAATAAGCCTCCCTTGCCTAAAGGGACGATGGTTGCCTGTGGCAATGCCTCCCTTGCCTAAAGGGAGGGGGACCGCTTTAGCGGTGGAGGGATATAATCAGAGAGGCAAAAAACTAAAAATAATTAAAAATTTATATATAAAACCAAAAATCTAAACTAAAAAATGGGGTGAAAAAAATGAAGAATTGTGGTAAAAAAATTCTTTCTGTTGCACTTGCCGCGGCAATGTCTTGCAGTATGATATCGGCATTTGCAAACACGGTCTCAATTGAATCTATAAAGGTGTTAAACAACGCAAGCGATGCAGGAACAGCAGCTGATAAAAGTTCCGTATCACTTACGCCTGAACAGCTGCTTCAGGTAACGGTAAAGCTTAGCCCGGACAGCGGCGCAACGCTTTCGGCGGGGGACATAACATTTTTGTCATATAAAGGAGACGGAACAACGCTTGATAACACAACAATTCAGTATGTAGACCAGCAGACAACAACGATAGATAACAATGCGGGTACGGCTACAATCACTTTCCGTCCGAGGACAGGATTGGGCACGGGAACATTTACCGCTAAAGCAGGCGGCACAGATGTTTCAACGGCTGATACATTCAGCTATACCGTTGCAGAAGAAGATGCGGATATGACGATGACTCTTTCAAATGCGACAGTAGAAGCAGGCGGAAGCATAACCGTTACACTTGCAAGTGGTGAAACAAAGATTGCAGGTGCGACAGTTAAAGCGACAAAAAGTGATGATAGTACAGTTGTAAATGCTGTAGAATCTGAAGCAAAAGACGGCACTTATATACTGACCTTTGCAACCGCAGGAACATATTCTGTTTCGGTTGATAAGGTTGAGGGATATAAGCAAGTAGCTGCACAAAACGTGACTGTTACTGCAAAAACTCCGACAGGTCCGAGTGATGAGGATAAGAACAATGCACAAACCGGTCTTGACGATGCTATTGGTGGTATTTCTGCAAAGGGTGCAGGAGAATTAACATTGCCTGAAAAGGTAACAACAGCTGGAAATTCTGAGGGTTATACCATCAGCTACACAATTGAGGATACAAAGTCAAATGCGGAGATAAGCGGCGGAAAGCTTACACTTAAAGAAGGTAAATTCGGTGCAAAGGTTCAGCTTAAGGCGGACTTGGGTAACGGAGTAAGCAATACAAAGACAGTTTATCTGTTTGCAACAGGCACAAATGAGGACAGCATTTCCTTCGGTAATATCGATATGATTGCAGCAGCTGACGGAAGTGACGCATTTGATGATGATACAAGTTTTGAAGCTATTGGCAGTCATGATTATACTGCGGCTGCGGCAGAGATTTTAAATCTCGCGCTTGGCAGAGGCAATATAGCAAATGTTCCAAAGGGCGCGGTTGATATTAACCTTGACGGAAACGTAACCCTTGCCGAGTATCGTATGTTTAAGCTTTTGATAGACTCAAGCGAGACATACTATGTTCCGTCCGCCTTTGCGGCAGCAAGAAGTAGTGCAACTAACAGCGGAAATTAATCAAAAAGAAAATAATTAAAAAATATACACAAATCTAAAGGAGATTATTTTATGAGAAAATTTTTAAGTTTAATGCTTGCAATGGCATTAATCATCACAACGTTGGCTCTGCCGGTCTCAGTTTCGGCAGACAGCATTACTCCGTCAAGTGAGACAATTACATTATCTTATACAACTTCCTTACCTGACGGAACAATCGATGTTCACCCCGGTGACACATTTAATTTGACAGTTAAAGCAACTGCAGAATCAAACGCAGTAAGTATTGACGGCTACACAATTAACATTGACTATAATAGTGATGTATATGAAATAGTAGCAGGAGCAGGATATTCTGTAATGACAAGAAAAGATACAGGCAAGAAGTATATTCGTATATATAAAGCTGAGTCTAGCTCAAATGCAACTACTATAACAACAGATGGTACAGTTATAGTAGAAAATATTCCGGTTACAGTAAAATACAACAGTTCTGTAGCGGATTCTACAACAACAGAATTTAAAAGCTTAACATCTCCGTATGCTTCAAAGTTTACGGTTGCTGATGAGGCTTCAGCAACAACAGGTAGCATTTTTGCCGATAGAACAACATCTTACACGTATAAGCTTAATACAGCTACAATAGATGTAGATGGAAAAGGATTTACACCCAGTAGTCTTTATACAAAAGAAGGCGGCGTACCCTTTACAGTAACAGGTACTAACATTGAAAGTGTATCGTATCTTAAAACAGGTGCAACAGATGCAACTAATGTTGATGTTGCCGACAATAAGACAGCTACTGCTACAATTATTGAGGATGGCGAATATACAGTAACGGTTAAGTTTGCTACTGGAGAGGCGAATAAAACATTTACTTTCCGTGTTGCCACAACAGTTATAAGGGCTGTTATAGGTCTGGATAACTTTAGGCACAATGATGGCGGATATTTAAATAAAGGTAGCGCAAAAGTATCTGTACCTGTAAAAATTAGCGAAATTGGTGATAACAAAACAGGTATGGTTTCATTTGACCTCGCATATGATACAAATGTTTTAACCCTTGATGAAAATGCAGATACAAATGTTAAGTATACAGATAAGACAGAAGTCGGCGTAGTAAAGAGCGTTGCATACGGAACAGATGAAACAGGTGTAAGCCTTACAAACAACGCAGACTTTCTTACTCTTACCTTTAGTGTTAAAGAGAACGCGGCTATCGGCGCAACCGATATTACAATCAGCAATCAGCAGATTACTTTGAAAGAGGGTGGCGTAATAACATACGATAACACCGATTCAATTATCAGCGTTGCGAAGGTAAGTGCAGTTATCGTACCTGAAAAGTTCGCTACAATTACAGAGTTGACTGATAAGAGTTGGAAAAATGCTACGCCGTATAATATTGAGGTTGTACCTGCGGATGCTAATAAGGTAACATATAAATGGGTTAAAGTTACAGATGATGCAATTTATGGCGACCAAGCTGCAATGAAAGCTTTGTTTGATGGCATAACTGATGAGAATGCTACAAATAAGGCAGTAAGTGTTACTGAAGACGGCGTTAACTATATAGTTGTTGCAGCTATAGGAAATGATTCACAAAAAGTTTATCAGATTGTCGGCACATTGGTTCCGGGAACAGATATCTTCTATGATAAGACAAAGCCTGTTATTGATGATACAAGTTTTGGAGACTTAAGTATGAATGATTATGCAAAAACCAAAGAAATTAATGTGAATTTTGCGTCTGATAAAGTTGGCGAAAAGACAATAGACGGAACTTTAGCTAGTGTTGAATATACCATTGTAGATATTGATGCAGCGGCACCGACAGGGGCTGATACAGAGCAGTGGACGGCAGTTGCAGATGCTAAGATAACAATAGACAATTCTAGAGCAGGCGATATGTACTTCAGAGCAAAGGATAAGGCAGGCAATGTATCGGATATAATCGGCAAAATAACGATAAAAGTAGATGCTGAGGCTCCTAAAACTCTTACTGCAGTTGCGCAAACAGAAACTCCTGGAGGTATTCCGATTGCTATTAATGCAGAAGATGAACATTCTAACATCACAGTAAAGGTATATCATTCAGCGACAGCGATTGAGAATCCGACAGCCGACAGCTTTAAAGACCTTGTTGCTGCAGACACTCAGGCGCCCAATGCTAAAACTTATACAGGAGAATATACTGCTACGAAAGACGGATTCTATTATGTATTGGCTGAGGATGAGGCAGGCAATGTTACGATAGCTAACGCAGTTGAAGTTAAGTTGACTACTATTCAAGAGCCGAGCGATATATCTGTAAAGGTTGGCGCAGACTTAACTTATAAGAATATGGCATTCTATAATAACGAAGAATCTGAAAATAGCAAAATTAAAGATTTTGGTTATTCAAACGGTACTTTTGCATATGTTGCTATAAAGGTTAATGCTGCTAATGACGGTTATACAAATGAAGTTACAGCAACCAAAGAGGACACAGATTTTACACTTACAGCAGTAGATGATTCGGCAGCTGATAAAGAATATGTGTTCAACACTGACGGAACATACATTGTAACGGTTAAGACAACGCATACAAATTCAGGAAAGAGTGCACAAAGAAGTTACAAGTTCACAATAGCGGCAAATCAAGAAGAAATGGTATCGCCGAGCAGTGATAATGAGTATGATATCTTTGACTTTACTATGATTAAGAAGGTAGTAAATGCAAGTGAGACTCTTAACGGAATCCCCACAGCGGCATATGGTTTCTCGGGAATTTATGCAGGTGACCTTAACGGTGACTTCACAACTAATGAAACGGATTTACAGGATATAATCAATTCGATTAAAGATGGCGAAATCCCCGGATGGTATTCATTTGCTATAATGAATGGAAATTGTGCTTCTAAATAATTAATTATGGCATTTTAAAAAGGTGCGGCATACCGCCGCACCTTTTTTTAACCCGGCAGTATTCCCCCCTCTTTTAGACAATGGGGGCGACCAAATAAGCCTCCCTTGCCTAAAGGGAGGGGGACCGCTTTAGCGGTGGAGGGATTCGTCTGAAGGATTTAAAAAGTGGGGATTCTGCATATGAATTTACAAATATCCCCCCGACAAGTGCTTCGCCCTTGCCACCCCCCTTTAGGCAAGGGGGGCAAATGGGGAAATATAAAATAAAAATACTTTAGGAGATATGACATATGAATAAAACTTCAAAAATTATGTCCGCGTTTATTGCGGCAGTAATGGTGCTTTTAAGTTTTGGTTCGGTATCTGTTTTTGCGGATTCGGAATTAAATGCAAAGTTAGGACTTTACTTATTTAACAAATCGGTTGAACCCGGACAGGTTTTACGTATAAACTCTACCATTGATTTTTCAATAGATGAAATAACAGAAGCAGACGGAATACAGGTTATGTCTTACGGAATAACATTTGACCCGGAGTATCTTGAGATTATAGATCCGAATACTCTCCAGCCTATTGAAAGACAGGAGGGTGGAGAGGCACCAAGAGGCTCTTCATATTTTCGCTATGGTGAAATAGGTGCAGAAGATTCGCTTTTGATATCACTGAACAGTACAGGCAATAAGCTGTCCGTTTTGTATGCGGGTGTAAGTGAAAACAATGATATATACACATCGGGACATTTGTTTCAAATAGCATTTCGGGTAAAGGCAGATGCAGAAATTAAAAATTCGGCATATGCCGCATTTAAAATTACCGACCCGAAGATAAATGTTAAAAATACAGAAACAAAAGTTAACATTGAAACAGAGGATGCAACAGCAACAATAGTTCCTCCTTATGTAGTTCTTAATGTTCCGGATCAAAAACAAAATGGAGTTTTAAATATAGAAGCAGATACCTCTATCTCGGGCGACAGCGCAGAGCCGCTTACGGCTTCTATTCAAAAAGACGGCGCGGTTGTTGAAGAAAAAAATGCCGAAATCAAAAACGGTTTATACAGCGTAAGCTTTGACCTTGACGAGGCGAAGTACCCTGTGGGTTCATATACTCTGACGCTGACTTATGGCAAGACTTCGGCAAGCAGAAGCTTTAACATTCTTGAAAAGGACGCAGTTGTTGAGCCGACCGACCCGACAGAACCGACCGACCCCGATGACGGCGGAAACACGGGCGGTAACACAGGCGGTAACACAGGCGGTAACACAGGCGGTAACAACAACAATAACAATAACAACAGCGGCGGCAATAACTCGGGCACAATTACGCCCGTTACCCCGGGGACACAGCCAAGCGTTAAATATCCATCGGATTTGGGCGGACATTGGGCAGAAGCAAACGTGAAGTATGTATATGACAATGCGCTTATGAACGGATATGAGGACGGAACGTTTAAGCCCGACGCAAGCATTACCCGTGCAGAGTTTTCGGCTGTTATGGCAAGATTCTTAAAGCTTGACAGCAATGAGACGGAGGGCAAAAAGTTTACGGATGTTGCCGGTCATTGGGCGGCAGGATATATAGGCGCCTTGGCGGCAAAGGGTATCGTCGGCGGTGTTTCGGAAGACAGCTTTGCCCCGGACGATAATATAACGCGCGAGCAGATGGCGGCGATTCTCTCACGTGCGTTTAACTTAAGCGCGGCAAGCATCGATGCGTTTGCAGACAGCGCCGATATATCGGACTGGGCGGCAGAATATGTTTCGGCTGTTCGCGCAGCGGGATATATGACAGGCGATGCGGACAATAACTTTGCTCCGCAAAGCAATGCCACACGCGCAGAGGTTGCAACGGTTATATACAGATTGCATTCTGCAAAATAAAGATAAAGCCCTTGGGTTTTGCTTGCGCAAAACCCAAGGGACTCTGTTATTATGCTATATCTCCCCGTCAGATATTGGGGCGCGGCAAGAGGGCAAAAGTTACATTTATCTTACAAATTGAATATTTTATTGAAATTTCTGGAATTTTGTTGTATAATAAAAAAGCGTTGATGATTCCAACGCTCGGCAAGACTGAAAACAGTATAAAACTGCGGCGGTTATGCCATCATCTCCAAGAAAGGA
>USLC01000014.1 GCA_900555375.1 uncultured Eubacteriales bacterium | reverse complement strand
GTCTTTTCCTCCCCTGTAATGAATATCCTCCAATGCTTCTTTGCTGACAGGAAGAAATTTACTTTTGTCATTCGTCGTTCCGGATGATTTGGCAAACCAGCGTATCTCCGATGGCCAAAGCAGGTTCTGCTCTCCCGCTCGTAAACGCTCCACGTATGGTTTTATTTCTTCGTATGTCTGAATGGGGAGACGTTTTCTGAAATCTTCATAGCTGCGGATGGAGGAGTAGTCGTACTTTTTCCCCCATTCAGTCTGGGAAGCCTGTTGCACTAGGCGGTTTAATACGCGGTGTTGTATCTCGCTAGCTTCACTGGCATATAAATCTATTTGTTTTAAACGGGAGTCGAAAGTCTTGCTGATAATTTTTGTAATATTCATTTCTGCTTTAACATGATAATGTTTATTCGTGCAAAAGTAACCTTATTTATCTTTTTTTTCTATCTTTACGACGGAAATAATCGTTAAAAATTGACGACTTCCATATAAATCCCGAGTTTTAGACTAAAAAATGCGACAATGAGAATTGGAATCTTAACATCCGGCGGGGACTGTCCCGGTATTAATGCCACGATTCGTGGCGTGTGCAAAACTGCCATCAATTATTATGGGATGGAAGTGATAGGTATTCATAGTGGTTTTCAAGGGTTGTTGACTAAAGATGTGGAATCTTTTACGGATAAATCTCTCTCCGGGTTACTGAATCTTGGAGGAACCATGCTGGGTACTTCCCGCGAAAAGCCATTCAAAAAAGGAGGTGTTGTATCCGATGTGGACAAGCCAGCCCTGATTCTCCGGAATATTCGTGAAATGGGGCTGGATTGTATTGTCTGCATCGGAGGAAACGGAACGCAAAAGACTGCTGCCAAATTTGCTGCGATGGGGGTGAATATTGTTTCTGTTCCTAAGACGATTGACAATGACATTTGGGGAACGGATATTTCTTTCGGGTTCGATTCGGCCGTAAGCATTGCTACCGACGCTATCGACCGCCTGCATTCTACTGCCAGTTCTCACAAAAGAGTAATGGTTATTGAAGTAATGGGGCATAAAGCAGGTTGGATTGCTTTATATTCCGGTATGGCAGGTGGAGGAGATGTGATTCTTGTTCCCGAAATTCCTTATAGTATTAAGAATATCGGCAATACGATTTTAGAGAGGCTGAAAAAAGGAAAACCTTATTCTATCGTGGTGGTGGCCGAAGGGATTCAGACAGACGGCCGTAAGCGTGCTGCAGAGTATATCGCTCAAGAGATTGAGTATGAGACAGGTATCGAAACCCGTGAAACGGTACTGGGGTATATTCAGCGTGGTGGTTCACCTACTCCTTTCGACCGTAATCTCTCTACGCGGATGGGTGGTCATGCAACAGAATTGATTGCCAATGGAAAATTCGGACGTATGGTAGCTTTGAAAGGAAATGGTATATCGTCTATTCCTCTCGCTGAAGTAGCCGGAAAATTAAAATTAGTTACAGAAGATCATGATCTGGTGATTCAAGGTCGTCGCATGGGGATTTGCTTTGGATAGCTTCATCGACTGTTGCCATGAATACAGGATCTTTTACCTTTTTGATTGCCATTTGGGCGGCGTTTTGTTGAGACTCTTTTTTGGAATATCCGGTTCCGGTTCCGGCAGGAAATCCTTCGATCCGTACCTCAGTCTGAAATACAGGATTACTGTCCCGGTCAAGGAATTGTTCGATTAGTTCAAAAGAGACTTCCATCTTGTTCTTTTGGCTCCACTCAATCAATTTGGATTTGAAGTTTACTTCTTTACGGGATAAAATGTCCAGGTCAATGTAACGGTTGATGATTCGTTCCTCCATAAACTGCTTGCAGCGTTCATATCCTTGATCCAGATAGATAGCCCCGATAAATGCTTCGAAAGCATTTCCGTACATATAACTGTTGTGAGAAGACGAACGGGTGGAATACTTTATGAGTTTATCCAGTCCGATTTCTACGGCTAACTTGTTCAAGGTTTCCCGTTGTACGATCTTGGAACGCGTGTTTGTAAGAAATCCTTCCCGCTTTCCTTCAAAATGTTTGTAGACGATGTCGCCTACGATAGCGTCAAGGATGGCATCCCCCAGAAACTCCAGTCGTTCATTATTCAACGGACGCCCTTTTTCCGAACGGAGGGAGGTTGATTTATGCAGGAGAGCCTGCTCATAAAGCTGAATATTGCGTGGATAGAATCCGAGTATCCGGTAAAAACAAAGATAAGACTCTCTATCCTTGCGGAATAGGAGCCTTATCTTATCTATTTTGTTACGTAACACGATATTACTCAGCGTATTTCTTGAAGATAACGCACGCATTATGACCGCCAAATCCGAATGTATTGGACAAGGCAACATTAACTTCGCGTTTTTGTGCTTTATTGAACGTGAAATTAAGGTTATAGTCAATATTCTCGTCGTTGTCACCTTCTTCGTGGTTGATAGTCGGAGGAACAATGCCGTTCTTGATGGCAAGAATACTTGCAATAGATTCTACCGCACCGGCAGCTCCCAGCAAGTGACCTGTCATAGATTTTGTTGAGCTTATGTTTATTTTATATGCATCGCTGCCAAACGCCTTCTTTACAGCCTCTGTCTCTGTCTTATCATTAAGCGGCGTGCTTGTTCCGTGAGCATTAAAGTAAATTTTATCCGCGTCAACGCTAAGCCCTGACTCTTTAACGCAATTTATAATTGCCTCAGACGATGCCTCGGCGCTTCCGTCCGGAGCCGTAACGTGAAACGCGTCACAGGTGCTTCCGTAGCCGACAACCTCGGCATAAATTTTTGCATTTCTTTTTACCGCGTGCTCATACTCTTCAAGAACAAGAGCGCCCGCACCCTCGCCCATAACAAATCCGTTTCTGCGTCTGTCAAACGGAATCGACGCGCGCGTCTTATCCGTTGTCTCGCTTAATGCAAGGCAATTCGTAAATCCCGCAACAGCCAGCGGCGAAATCGCCGCTTCGGTTCCACCGGCTATTATTACATCAGCATATCCGCCTTTTATGGCTCTGTATGCCTCGCCGACAGCAGTTGTTCCTGTTGCGCAGGCGGTGGAAAACGAAAGGCACGGACCTTTTGCTTTAAGCTTAATTGCTATATTTCCCGCCGCCATATTTGAAATCATCTTTGGTATAAACAAAGGCGAAACCCTTTGCCAGCCGCGGTTTAACAAATTATTATGCTCGCCCACAAACGTGTCAAAGCCGCCTATCCCCGAGCCGAAGTAAACTCCTGTACGGTTCGGCTCTGCGCTGCCCTCTGCTCCGCTGTCGTTATATGCCTGAACAGCCGCGCACAGCGCATACTGAACAAACCTGTCGCTTTTTCTTATTTCAGCCTTTTCCATATACAGGGATGGGTTAAAATCTTTAACCTCTGCCGCAAGCTTAACGCGAAAATCCGTTGTATCAAACTTTGTTATCTCGTCAATGCCGCAAACTCCGTTTTTTATATTGTTCCAAAAAGTATTGGTATCACAGCCGACAGGTGTGATTGCTCCCATTCCCGTTACAACAACTCTTTTCATATACTTCTCCTTATCCGCCGCCGATGCGGCACAATCTCAAAAGTCAATCGGGTATCCGATATATCAAAAACTTTTTTATATTGCCAGACCGCCGTCTATTCTTATTGTTTCGCCCGTAATATAATCTGACGCTTCGTCCGCCAGGAAAGCCGCAAGGTTTGCCACATCTTCGGGAGAGCCAAGCTTTTTCAGCGGAATTTTTTCAACAATGTCGTCCGCGTTCAGCGACTCTGTCATATCCGTGGTGATAAACCCGGGGGCAATCGCATTTACGCATACATTCTTTGAGGCAAATTCTCTTGCCGCCGTCTTGGTAAGGGCGATAATTCCCGCTTTGGACGCCGCATAGTTGCTCTGCCCCGCAATGCCGATAAGCGCCGAAACAGACGCTATATTTATAATCTTTCCGCCTTTGTTTCTGATAAAGTTTCGGCTGCACGCCTTAATCATATTAAAGCATCCGCCAAGATTTGTATTCACAACCCTTGTAAAGTCCTCATCCGACATCAGGGCAATCAGATTGTCGCGCGTTACTCCGGCGTTGTTTACCAATATATCCACTCTGCCAAAGTCTTTTATGACTTGCGCGACGGTCTCTTTGCATCCGTCAAATTCCGCAACATTGCATTTATATATTTTTGCCGTAACGCCCAGGCTCTCTGCTTCGGCGCGTACGGCTTCTGCCTTTTCATCGCTGCTTTGATAAACAATGGCAACATTGGCTCCACCTTCGGCAAACTTTTTGGCAATCGCCGCGCCTATTCCGCGCGATGCACCTGTTATCAGCGCCGTTTTTCCGCTAAGCATTCGCCTTCACCTCCGCAAGAGTTTTATTAAGCGTCTCTGTATCTTCAACCGAGTATACGTTTACATCCTTTGAAATTTTTGAAATCAGCTTGCTCAGCGTCTTTCCCGGTCCCAATTCTATAAAATCGGTAAAGCCGTCTCTTATCATATTTTCTATTATCTGCTGCCACTTAACGGGGCTTTTTATCTGCATAGCAAGACAATCGGTTATATCATCTCCGTACGGCTCTGCCGTTACGTTTGAGTAGACGGGAAGTGCAGCGGCAGAAAATGTGTATCTACCAAGCTCTTCTTTAAATTTATCCGATGCCTCTGCCATAAACGGCGAATGAAACGCCGCACTGACCTTGAGCGGAATCATCTTTCCGCCCAAGTCAGTCACCTCGTCCTTAAACTTTTCAACGCTTGTCTTTAATCCCGATACAACAATCTGCGACGGGCAATTAAAGTTTACCGCGTACAATTTATCATATTTTTTCACCGCGTTTATAACCGCTTCGTCAGACAGCTTCATAACCGCCGCCATAGATGTCTCATACTTTTCGGCTGCCTCGCTCATATACTCGGCGCGTTTTGTTACAATTTTAAATCCGTCTGTATAAGAATACGCACCGCCGTACGCCAAAGCGGCAATCTCGCCAAGCGAAAATCCCGCGCACGCATCGGCAAAAACTCCGTTTGAGTTAAGCGCCATTGCCGCGGCAATTTCAACAAGATACATACACGGTTGGGTATTTACGGTCTTTTTAAGCTCTTCATCACTGCCCGAAAACGATTGTGCCATTGTTCCCGGTCTTAATTCTTCACACTCATCATAAAAGCTTTTTATTTTTTCGGCGCTGTCGTAAAAGCTTTTGCCCATACCGCTGTACTGCGCGCCCTGACCCGAAAACACAAATGCTAATTTGCCCATTTTGCCGCCTCCTCAAAAACCTTATCGGTTTCCGTAACCATCTCGTCTATTATCTCTTTTGCCGTCTGCTCTTTATTTACAAGCCCGGCTATCTGCCCTGCAAGGAAGCACCCCTGCTGCACATCGCCGTCCGCAACGGCGGCTTTTAAGCTTCCCACTGCCATTTTATCAAGCTCTTCATCTGAAATATCGGTATATTCTGCCTTTGCAAGTCTGCGTGACAGCGGAGACTTTATGCTTCTTACGGGGTGACCGAGTCTTTTACCCGTGACAATTGTTGATGTATCGTTAGCTTTTAAAAGCTTTTCTTTATACACTTCGCTTATGTCGCATTCCTTTGCAGAAAGAAATCTCGTGCCAATCTGCACGCCCTTGGCGCCCAGCATAAATGCCGCCGCTATCCCTCTGCCGTCCGCTATTCCTCCTGCCGCAATGACCGGAATGTTAACCGCATCACAAACCTGAGGGATAAGAGCCATAGTTGTCATCTCACCAACGTGACCGCCCGACTCACAGCCCTCGGCTATGACCGCATCCGCGCCGGAGCGCTCAACCAGCTTTGCCATCGCACACGATGCAACCACAGGGATAACAATAATTCCCGCATCCTTCCAAAGCTTCATAAACCTTGACGGGTTGCCCGCTCCGGTTGTTACAACCGCCGCACGGCTTTGTGCGACAACCTTTGCCACTTCGTCAACATTTCTGCCGAGAAGCATAACATTTACTCCGTACGGCTTATCCGTAAGGCTGTCCATAAGCTCAAGCTGTTCTTTAAGCCACTTTATATCCCCGCTTGCCGAGGTTATGATTCCCAGACCTCCTGCGTTTGAAACCGCCGCCGCAAGCCGCGCGTCCGATATATGCGCCATTCCGCCCTGAAAAACGGGGTACTTAATGCCGCATAATTTACATATAGGCGTACAAATCATCATCAAGCATCCTCTCTTATTTACCCAAAAGTGTATCGATATAGTCGGCAAGCTCGCCTACTGTTTCAACGTGAACCTCTCCCGGCTCGATTGTAACGCCGAACTCGTCTTCCATCTCCATAAGAATCTCAACCGTATCAAGAGAATCAACACCCAAATCAGCAAGCGTTGTGCCCGGTGTTATCTCATTCTTATCCATCTCCAAGTGTTCTGCCATTACCTTAATTACTCTTTCTAATGTCATTTTAAATTCCTCCTGAAATTATATATAAATTATTTTATTATTTTACCATTTAAAAATACAAGCGCCGCTTGAAAGCCCTCCGCCGAAAGCGGTAAGAGCAACAATATCTCCGCTTTTCGGCTTTACGCTATCTTCAAACTCGGCAAGGGCCATAGGTATGCTTGCCGATGAAGTATTGCCGTACGAATCGATATTTGTAAAAAACTTTTCGGGCGGCAGCCCAAGTCTTTTTGCCGCGAACTGAATTATTCTGATATTTGCCTGATGCGGAACAATATAATCTATATCGGATATCGCAATCCCCGCGGCATCGGCAACAGCCTTTATATCCGAAACAACCTTATTTACCGCGAATTTAAACGTCTCCTGACCGTTCATAAATACGTACGGTTTTGTTCCGTCATCCGCGCGGAACGGATTAGTTATTCCGTAGCTCGGAATCTTTATAACCGAGTCATCGCCGTCCGTATACAAAAGCGATTCATACATATCTCCGCTTTCCACAATTGCCGCGCCCGCGCCGTCTCCGAAGATAACGCACGTGCTTCTGTCCGTCCAGTCTATAAGCTTGCTCATACGCTCTGCGCTGACAATCAGAATCTTCTTTGCCGCGCCTGACTTTAGGTACTTCTCCGCTATATCAAACGCAAAAACAAAGCCGCTGCAAGCCGAGTTTAAGTCAAACGCAGGACAGCTTGCCCCTATTGCCTTTACCACAGTTCCGCCAAGCGTCGGGCAAATAAGATCGGATGTTATGGTTGTTCCTATAACCATATCTATCTCATTGGCAGAAATTCCGCTTTTTTCAAGCGCATTTTTTGCCGCCGCAGCCGCCATATCGGCAGTGGTCTCTTTCTCTGCAATATGTCTTGACTTAACCCCTACCCTTTGCGTTATCCATTCGTCCGATGTCTCTACCATCTTCTCCAATTCATTGTTGGTTAAAACCCTGTCGGGGACATAAAAGCCCGTTCCGCTGATTTTTATACCCATTATACCGCTCCTTTCAGCTTCTCTTTCAGCACAGAGTGTGCTGAAAACCCTCAAACAACGGGCTGTATAAAAACAGCCCTCCGTTAATAGTTATATGTTACGCTTCAGCACAGAGTGTGCTGAAAGTTTAAAAAATAAACAGCTGCTTTCGCAGCCGGGTATCGGCAATTATTCTTTTGCCCCTTCAAGAAAGCATTCAAACCCTGCTTTAAGGCAGCGGACAGCGTCCTCCTTTGAAACGTTTCTCATAACCGCGTCAAGATTACAGCCGCGGCAGAAGCACCATATAAAATAACTTAAATCATCTGCATTTAAGCCCTCTTTAAGATATCCGTTTTCGATACCGAAGTTTATAAGCTCTTTAATCTTTTCAATCCACCATTCATAATTGTTTTTGGACAGCGAATCGTGTTCAAACATATACTGACTGAACTGATTTTTCAGGTCGTAAGTATCCTCCATACACATAACAATAAGCTTTTCGACATACTCATAAAAGCTCATCTGCGGATTTACGCCGGTATTGATATTGTCACGCATTTTTATGACAACTCTCTCATAAACTATATTCAATACCTCTTCTATATTATGAAAGCGGTTGTAAAAAACCCTGTTGGTCATACCCAGCTTCTTCATTAACATACTGACGCTGATTGACTTTACGCCTTGTTTTACAACCAAATCCTCTGTCAGCTCAATTATTCTGTCCGAAACAGAATCCCGTATAACAACGGACGACTTTTCCCCCACAATATGCACCTTGCTAACCTTTTATTTTTAAACAACTCAAAACATTTGCATTATAACATACCGATTTTTGGTTGTCAACACATTTACACAATATTTATGAAAATTTTTCTTTGCTCTTTATATCTGCCGTGCGGCTTCGGAAACTTGCACTATTTTGCGCTCTGTTTTTTTATCAAACCGTCAAACTTGAAATTTTTATTGATAAATTTGCATAAAATACTTGATTTTTTATAAAAAGTAGTTTAAAATTATAGAGACTGTAATATAAATTTAATATATGCTTGTCAATATTAAATTTATATGGAGGAATTCATCAATGAATTACAGTCGGAAAAATTCAGCTGAAAAAGCTTCGGGTATACTTTCTTCGGCGGCTAAAATTCTCTTTATACTTGCTGCCGCGGCTTGGTTTTGCAGCGGTTTTGCGCATTCTCCGTACAGCGGTACAGATACCTCTGTCGATGCGGAAGCCGTTACCGCAGAAATACCCGATACAAAAAATGCAAATGAGAGCGAGGTTCAACATAGTACCGACGATACAACGGATGTGTCCGCAAAACCGACAGATGACGGCTTTGCCAATCCTGCCTGCGGCGTGTTGACATCGGCTTTCGGAAGCCGCCGCGGAAGGCGGCACACCGGTATAGACATAGGCGCTGACTCGGGGTCGGATATTCTTGCCGCCGCAGACGGAACCGTTACGTTTTCGGGATATGCCGACGGGTACGGCAACTACCTAATAATCGACCACGGCAACGGGGTTCAAACGGCATACGGTCACTGCAGCAAGCTGATTGCAAAAAAGGGCGACGCTGTAAAACGCGGCGACAAAATAGCCTGCGTCGGAAACACGGGGAACAGTACAGGTCCGCATCTTCACTTTGAAATTAAGATTAATGATGAATTTGTTGACCCGCTTGACTATGTTGTATACTAAAGTTGCTTTGTAAATTGAAAAGAGGGACAAAAATGAGCAAAAAGATACTTATTGTTGATGATGAAAAAAGCATTGTAGATATTTTAAAACTTAACCTTCAAAAAGAAGGCTATGCGGTTACCGAGGCATATGACGGTCTTGAAGCGGTCGAAAAGGCGCTTCCCAAGAACCCTTCGGATAAGCCCGATTTGGTTTTGCTTGACGTTATGCTGCCTGAGATGGGCGGATTTGATGTGTGCAAAAAAATACGCGAATCCTCAACCGTTCCAATTGTTATGCTTACCGCCAGAGAGGACGAGGTAGACAAGGTTTTGGGTCTTGAAATAGGCGCCGACGATTATGTTACAAAGCCCTTCAGTATGCGCGAGCTGCTTGCGCGCGTTAAGGCAAATATGCGCCGTATGGAGGTCGAACCCGTTAAAGAAGAAGAGGTTGAAATGATTGAGGTTGACTGCTTCCGCTTAGACTGCAACCGCTATGAGCTTTACAAGGATGAAAAGCTTATCGATTTAACCGTACGCGAATTTGAGCTGATTAAGTTTTTATGTATGCAGCCAAACAAAATCTTTTCACGCAAGAGCCTGCTTGAATGTGTTTGGGATTATGAATACTACGGCGATGTCCGCACGGTTGATGTCACCATTCGCCGTCTGAGAGAAAAAATCGAGGACGATCCGAGTATGCCGAAATATATTATAACAAAACGAGGAGTCGGATATTATTTCAATAAATAATTGCAAAATTACATATTGAAAATACGCACCCGGAATAGGATATGTCTATTTCGGGTAATTAATTTTTACTCAAAAGGAGACTAACTATGTTCAAAAGCATACGCTGGAAAA
>USLC01000013.1 GCA_900555375.1 uncultured Eubacteriales bacterium | reverse complement strand
TCTGCAGATTTATCATCTTCTGCATCTTCCGGCTTTTCGCTGAGCTTTTGAAGGATCTCTTTGGAAGTCATAGATGTATTTAAAGTATACGTTCCCGGGTAGATCTTATCATAATCATAAAAACGGCTCTGGAATAAAAAGGCATAAATATTTTTAATCAGGCCTTTTTTCTCCAGTTCGCCTGCTGTCTGTGACACATCTTCCCCGTCTTTTACCACTACTGTAATATTGTGGCCCGGAGCTGCTTCCACTGCCTCTGCATAAAATACTGCATGACCAAAAGCATAGCCCCGGATCACTGCCTCATATAAAAGCAGGATCAAAAGGGCAAGAAGCATCAGCTTTACAGAAATACTGATGATCGCCATGGTTATTTTGTTGATCTCTCTTGTACGGCTGCTCATGCTTCTTCGCCTCCTTCTTACACTTCCATAATGATCGGTAAGATCATAGGATTTCTCTTCATACGCTTCCATAAGAAATCGCTTAAGCTGTCTTTAATAATGTTCTTGATCTTGCCCCAGTCGCTTACATGGCGGTCTAAACAGTCTGCTACTGCATCTGCAACCACACTGTGGGCTTCCTCTAACAGGTCTTCTGACTCTCTTACATAAACAAAACCTCTCGAAATTACATCGGGACCCGACACACAGGTACTTGAAGTTTTTTCAATTGATACAACAACTATAATGATTCCGTCCTCAGACAAATGCTTTCTGTCACGCAGAACGATGTTACCAACGTCTCCTACTCCAAGTCCGTCAACAAGCACCTTGCCTGACGGAACCGTACCCACAAACTTTGCGTCTCTCGACGAAATCTCCATAATCTTGCCTATATCGGATATAAACACGTTTTTAGACGGGATGCCCGTCTGAAGGGCAAGTTCTTTATGCCGCGACAAATGTCTGTATTCACCGTGAACGGGAATAAAATACTTCGGTTTTGCAAGTGCCAGTATTATTCTTTGCTCTTGCTGGCAAGCGTGCCCCGAAACGTGAACATTGTCCTGTCTTTCGTACACAACCTCCGCTCCGTGCTTCAGCAGTTCATTTACAACGTTTGATACGGTCTTTTCGTTTCCCGGGATAGGACTAGCCGAAATAATAACCATATCCGTCGGCTCAATATTAATCTTTTTATGAATCGAAAATGCCATACGTGTAAGCGCAGACATCGATTCTCCCTGGCTTCCCGTTGTAACAATGACGATTTTGTCCTTGGGGTATCTGTCAACCTCATCAAGGTCTATCAATGTGTTTTTCGGAATGCTCATATAGCCAAGCTCTATAGCGGCATTTAAAACGTTTACCATACTTCTGCCCGTCACCGCAACTTTTCTGCCGTGTGTATGCGCCGAATTAATAATCTGCTGCACCCTATGTACGTTAGATGCAAATGTTGCGATTATTATTCTTTTATCCGCACCCTTGTCAAACAGATTTTCAAACGTCTTGCCGATAGAGCGTTCGCTCATTGTAAATCCGGGGCGGTCGGCATTGGTACTGTCCGACATAAGCGCAAGAATGCCCTTGTTGCCAAGCTCTCCTATACGCGCAAGGTCAATCATATCCCCATCAATGGGGGTCGGGTCAATTTTAAAGTCACCGGTATGCAGAATTACACCTGCCGGGGTGTGCAAAGCGATAGCGACCGCGTCCGCAATTGAGTGATTAGTGTGAATAAACTCGGCTGTAAAGCAGCCAAGCTTCACCTTGTCACCCGCCTCAATATTCACAAGTTTTGCCGTGCTTAAAATTCCGTGCTCTTTAAGCTTGTTTTTTAATATTCCAAGTGTAAGGCGCGTTCCGTAAACGGGTACGTTAAACTCCTTTAAAACGTAAGGCAAAGCGCCGATGTGATCCTCGTGTCCGTGAGTTAATACAATCCCTCTTATTTTTTCGCCTATTTTATGAAGATATGTGATATCGGGTATAACACAGTCTATACCCGGCATATCGTCGTCCGGAAACGCCATCCCGCAATCAAGTATAATTGCATCGTTTCCGCATTCAAACACGTTCATATTCTTTCCTATTTCATTAAGACCGCCAAGCGGTATCCATCTTATTTTTTCAGTTTTTCTCAAATTCATTCCTCCTATGATTACTGCACGGCTTTTACATACAAATAAAGCGTGCCTCCTATAACCCGGTGCCGGTTATCCGAACCGACCTTAAACGGGGGCTGACAGCTAACATCAGGCTAAACACAACAAAATAATTGAAGCCTAAACCTCAATTAACCCTAATAAATATAGTAATACATTTCTTTACTTACCGAAACACGGACAACATAACAATTTTCGGCAAAGCAAATTACTTTATATCAATAAAGCATAATAATTAATAATATGCAATAAAAACATATTATAAATCCGAACACATATCACGATATCTATTATACATCATTTAGTTCAATTTTGCAAGCCTTTTTATTTGATTTGTAAAAATTGTACTCAGCTCATCTGCCGTTTCGGTGTCATATCCCTCCGTTATAATCTTTATACAATGCCTGTAACTCTCAGGCAGGACAAGCACCCAGCCGTTATTTTTAAAGATTTTGATTCCCTCGGTTGTATCCGTCTCAAGGTCGCTGTACTTTGCATAAAGCTTTCTTATAATCTCTGTTTTTTTGCTATCGGGACATTCTATTTCCACTTCTCTGTGAATGAATACGGGCAAACGCTTGTATAAATCCGAAAAGCTTATATTACGGCAGTTTAAATAGTCAAGCAAAGCAACCGAAAAATATATTCCGTCAAAGCATAGTCTGAACTCTTCGTATAAATTATTATCGGTTAAAAATCTTAAAAACTCTTCGTCAGATGTTCCGCATTTTAAAATATTTATTTTATTGTCTTTTAAATTTTTTTCAAGCATTCCCGGCGCGGACACGGGCAAAGCAATTTCTCTTTCGCCGAAATGCTCTGTCAAAAGTATTGCCGCTATCGACAAGACCTGATTCTTGTCAAGCTTATTAAGCCCCGTATCCGAAAGCGATGCAAGCCTGCCGTTTCGGTCAAGCTCGGCTATAAACTGTTTTTCGATATCTTTCTCGATATGTCTCTCTATTTCGGACAGCAGAACCTCAAGAATTTCCGAAACCGTCTCGGATTTTGTCTGAAGCTCCATATTAATTGCAAACCGCTTGCTTTCTATTTTATTTAATATGTCCTGAATATATGACATCCTAAACTCTTTTACGGAAGTTGCCTCACAGATATTTAAAACATCCGCGCGGTAAAAAACGTTGTTAAAAAAAATCCCCTCAAGCAAACTGATATTTTCATCTTTCAGATTCGAGCCGTCCGCTTCCACAAATTCAATCTCGGGATAGTATATTCCGTCCGAATCCGACTGATTGATATAAAGCGAAACCTTCAAGCCGTAATACCTTGTTCCGTCACGCATAACGGGCAGAGATGCATCGCCGAAGGTAAAAAGTCTTGCCCCCGATGATATTATCCCCGAAGACGCCGCACGTGCAAGCATTGTGCAAACAGGCGCAGAGTCATATCCAAGCCCGATTCTTTCACCGTTATACATCGTTCCCAAAGCCGCACCGAGTTTTGCCATAAACTCGGGCGTTATATCAATATTTACCTCTCCGTAAAGCTTTCCGTCTCTGAAAAGTCTTTCCGTTCCCACGCTTCCCCAAACCAAATTATCGTTTACTCTTGTTCCCTTTTTTATTCTCTTGTTTCTCCAGATTCTTACACCCGACTTTAAAACGCAGTCTTCTTCTATTCTGCAATCGGCTCCTATTACCGCATTTTCATTTAAAACCGAATTCATACCTATATTTACATTGTCTGCCATAACCGCACCGCTGACCGATACATTCTCTGATAATGTGCAGTTTTTACCTATAACAGAGTGCGAAACTTCGGCATTTGCCTTGACAGTACAATTTTGAGAAAGAAATGTTTCGCCACCGATTTTTGCTCCGCGTTCAATTCTGCATCCGCCCGAGATATACGCAGGCGTTTCTATTTTCACTCCGCTTTCCAAAGTAACATTTTCTTCAATCCACAAACCCTCTTTTATCATATGCCCGCCAAGCGAAACGCTCAATTTTCCCGACATAATATCGCTGTGACACTTTTTATATGAGTTAACAGAGTTTATTTTTACAGCCGTCGCAGCAGAGATATATCCGCAGACTCTTTTTTTAAGCTTAAGAGCGGTTTTAATAAGCGAGGCTCCGCTTATCTCTCCGTCATCTGCCGCCGAGTTTATAATTTCGCCGTTTGCTATAAAAATTCCCTCGGCTTCAAATCCTCCCATAGCAGGCTTACCGCTTTCGTATACCGCCGTAATTACACTGTCCGAGTTTATGCGTACTCTGATTCCGCCCTCGTCATCCCCCTGTCTTAGGGCCGCCGTCATATCCGCTCCGCTTGCGCGGTGAATATTAATCATTTCGTTTATATCCGTATTTGTTATAAGATTCTTTTCCGTTACCACCGAGGCTTCAGCATCCGCAAGCTTTAAAGTCTCTCCGTTTCCGCAATATTTTACAGCCGTAACTTTGTATCTCTCAAGATATTCTTTTATTCTCTGCTCGACCGTTCTGCCCATAATCGGAAGAGACAGTATATCATTTCGTGTACAAAGCGGGCTAAGCGTTACTTTCTCGGATGAATTGATTAAGATAGCGTACATTGGTATTAACTCCGTTTCGTTTAAATAATAAATTTAGTATGCGAACGGCAAAAAATATTATACCTTTTTCTAAAATTTAGCTTTTCTTTTTGACAAAAGTGTTGTATAATTAAAACAATAAACACAAACGATTCAGTTTACGAAAGGATTAAACACGGATATGATACATATAGGAAACGAATGGGACGAACTCTTAAAAGACGAATTTCAAAAGGAATATTATCAAAAGCTTCGCGCTGTTCTTGCAAACGAATATAAGACGCATACTGTCTATCCTGATATGTATGACATTTTTAACGCCTTGAAATACACCTCTTATTCCGATGTGAAGGCGGTTATAATCGGTCAGGACCCTTATCACGGACCGGGTCAGGCACACGGTCTTTGCTTCTCAGTTAAACGCGGAATTGAACCTCCCCCCTCGCTTAAAAACATCTTTAAAGAAATTAACGACGAACTCGGCATAGCCCCTCCGAATCACGGCGAGCTTACCTCGTGGGCAAAGCAGGGCGTACTTATGCTTAACACCGTCCTGACCGTCAGGGCGGGTCAGGCAAACAGCCATAAAGGCATTGGTTGGGAAACGTTTACAGACAAAGTTATTGAACTTTTAAACGAACGCAGTAAACCGATTGTGTTTCTCCTGTGGGGTGGAAACGCCCGCCGCAAGGCGCAGCTTGTCACAAATCCGTCTCATAAAATTCTTGCCTGCGCACATCCAAGCCCGCTTTCGGCTTACAACGGATTTTTCGGATGCGGTCACTTTGTAAAATGCAACGAATTTTTAAACTCTGTAGGGGAGACTCCCATAAACTGGGTTCTTGATTAAAAATGCGCTGACCGTGAATATCGGTCAGCGCATTTTCTTTATCTTAAATTATAGAATGCTTCATCTCCGCAAAACTGCGCAAGCTCGTCAAGTTCTTCTTCTATCCGCAAAAGTCTGTTATATTTTGCAACTCTGTCCGTCCGCGAAGGAGCGCCTGTCTTTATCTGCCCCGAATTTACGGCTACCGCCAAATCAGCAATTGTTGTGTCCTCTGTCTCACCCGAACGGTGTGACACAATCGCGGTATATCCCGCTCTTTTTGCTGTCTCGATGGCGTCAAGAGTCTCGCTCAGCGTTCCTATTTGGTTAACCTTAATCAAAATCGCATTCGCCGCGCCAAGACCGATTCCTTTTTTGAGTCTCTTTTCATTCGTGACAAACAAATCATCTCCGACAAGCTGAACCTTACCTCCAAGTCTCTGCGTAAGCTCTTTCCAGCCGTCCCAATCTTCTTCTGCCATACCGTCTTCAATCGATATGATAGGATACTTGTTTGCCCAGTCCTCCCAGAAGCCAATCATTTCGTCTCGGCTTAAAAGCTTGTTTGTCTTCCAGAAGAGATAGCTGCCCTCATGACCTGCCTTCTTTGCCTCTTCATACATTTCCGTTGATGCGGGGTCAAGCGCAATCTTAAAATCATCATAAGGCTTAAATCCTGCCTTTTCAACCGCCTCTAAAATCAGCTTGACCGCATCCTCATCACTTTCAAGGTTGGGGGCAAATCCGCCCTCGTCTCCGACCGAGGTAGAAAGTCCTTTTTTGTTCAAGACGCTCTTTAAAGTATGGAAAACCTGTGCGCACCATCTAAGTCCCTCAGAAAAGGTTTCCGCGCCCACCGGCATAATCATAAACTCCTGGCAGCTGAGCGAATTTGCCGCGTGTTTTCCTCCGTTTATAATATTCATCATAGGCAGCGGAAGCACAACGGAATTTGTTCCTCCCACATAACGGTAAAGAGGTAATCCCACAGCTGCTGCCCCTGCTTTTGCGCACGCAAGCGATGCGCCCAAAATTGCATTTGCACCAAGGCGGGATTTGTTTTCCGTTCCGTCAAGCTCAATCAGCACTTTATCTATGAGTCTCTGGTCAAGCACATTCATTCCTATAAGGGCATCACAAATCTCGGTGTTAACGTTGTTTACCGCTGTGAGAACTCCCTTCCCCGTATATCTGTCCTTGTCATCATCACGAAGCTCGCACGCTTCAAAGGCTCCGGTTGACGCACCCGAAGGCACCGCCGCTCTGCCAAGTATTCCGCCGTCGGCGCGAACCTCAACCTCAACCGTCGGGTTTCCTCTTGAATCAAGTATCTCTCTTGCAATAACATCTTCTATCCCAATATAAGCTTTCATTTGAATCTCCATTCTGCCGCGTTTCGGCTATAATATTTTAGTATTATTCTTACTCAGCCTAAAAAAAATATGCAGCCGATTAAAAATCGACTGCGTAAAATATTTTCGCCTCCGTCCCATTTTAATCTGCAAAGCCTTATAAGAATCAAGGTCCTGCCAATCTTTAAAACGGGAATTAAACACGCTTTTTACTAAAGTTTTTAACCGTATCGACAAAATAGCCCGCGGCTGCAAGAAGCATCGCCGCTATCATCGCAGCAATAGCAATTAAAAAAACGTTATAGGGTATATTGTTCCAGATAATCATAACCAGAACTGCCGCATAGAATATAACCGTTGCCGCCTTTCCGTACCAATTAGAGCTTACAACTATCTTTTTTAGATATAAGATTCCGCCTGTCACAATCATCGTAACTTCTTTTGCTGCAACGATTGCCAAAAGCCATATCGGAATAATCCCCCTGATGACAAGACAGACTACCACCGTAATCTGCATAAGTTTGTCAACAAACGGATCGTAAATCTTACCGAAGTCGGTAATCATATTAAAATGTCTTGCTATATATCCGTCAATAACATCGGTGATTCCTGATAAAACCAACACCAAAGCGGCGGCATATAAATTATGGCTGCCAAGCATAAAATATACAAATACAGGAACAAGTCCAAGCCTGACCGTTGTCAGCAGATTTGGTATCATACAGTTCACCTCTCATTAAACTAATTAATAAATAACAGTTTATTTTATATTTGCTATGCCGCTGTAAACCTGTCCGCGCGGACCGTCTATAGTGATTGTGGTTCCGTTCTTCAGTATTTTTGTCGCATTCTTTGCGGCATATAAAACGGGTATGTCAAGCGTCATTCCCACAACCACCGCGTGAGATGTAAGCCCTGTACTCTCCGTGATTATGGCTGACGCCTTGCGCAAAATGCTTATTAAACTGTTATCCGTCTCGGGGATAACAAGAATATCCCCCGCCTTAAAATTGTTAAGCGCTTCGGCATTATTCTTTGCAACACAGGTCTTTCCTATGACCGATTTATTGCAAACACTTAGCCCCGTAAGCAGTATATCCCCAACCAAAGTAACCTTTAAAATATTGGTCGTTCCGCTTACACCGATAGGGCTGCCCCCCGTTATTGCGACAAGGTCGCCCTTTTTAATTATATCCGTCTCGGCAAGGGCGCGTTCAACCGCGTGGTCAAACAACTCGTCCGATGACTTTTTGATTTCCGTCTTTATGGGCGTAACCCCCCAAGACAGATTAAGCTGTCTGTAAACCCTGTCGTTAAACGTTCCCGCAATGATAGGGCACGCGGGACGAAATCCCGAAATAATTCTTGCAGTATATCCCGATTGGGTAACCGTAAGTATAGCCGCTGCCTCAAGGTCGTGCGCCGTTGTACAGGTAGAATGGCTTATTGCATTTGCAACATCTATAACAGTATTAAGCCTTAAAGCGTCAAAACGCTTTACATAATCTATGTCCGCCTCTGTCTGCTCGCAGATTCTTGCCATAGTGCGTATAGCCTTAACCGGATATTTGCCCACAGCTGTCTCGCCCGAAAGCATAACCGCCGATGTTCCGTCATATACCGCATTTGCAACATCAGATGTTTCGGCTCTGGTCGGGCGCGGATTATGCGTCATAGACTCAAGCATCTGGGTTGCAGTGATTACCATTTTGTTAGAGCGATAGCATTTGCGTATAAGCGACTTTTGAATAGCGGGCAGCTCTTCAAAATGAATTTCAACGCCCATGTCTCCGCGCGCTACCATAATACCGTCGCTGACCTTAAGTATCTCATCAACCTCGTTAACGCCCTGACGGTTCTCAATCTTTGCGATAACACGGATATCATTCGCATTATTTTCCTCTAAAATACGTCTGATTTCAAGAATATCAAAAGCAGAACGCGTAAACGATGCCGCAATAAAGTCAACCCCGTTCTCGATGCCGAACTTAATATCGTCGATATCCTTTTGACTCATATAGTTCATTCCGAGATTAACATCGGGGACATTAACGCTTTTATGGTTGCTTACAGGTCCGCCGTTTAATACCTTGCAGATAATGTCGCGGTCTTTTACATCGACAACCTTCATTTCTATAAGTCCGTCATCAATCAAAATACGCGTCTTGGAATTTACATCCTTAGCCAAATCCTTGTATGATATGCTTGCAATCTCATTTGTTCCTTCAATCTCTTCGGGGGTAAGCGTAAACAACTGTCCTGTCTTAAGCTCAACCTTTCCTTCCGCAAAGTTTCCGATTCTGATTTCCGGTCCTTTTGTATCAAGCAAAAGCGGAATAGGCAAATTCAGCTCCTCGCGCACCTTTTTAACCATATCGATACGCCTTTTCTGCTCTTCATACGAACCGTGAGAAAAGTTAAGCCTTGCAGTATTCATACCGTTTTGCATAAGCTGGCGCAGGGTTTCTTCATTATCCGTTGCCGGACCCAACGTACATATAATTTTGGTCTTTCTTTTCACTGTCAAATCCTCCTAAGCGTTAATCCTTTTTACCAATTTCAACGCAGCCCATCTTGGTATAAAGCTTGGCTTTGCCGCGAATCTTCATTGCTGATGTCATCTCGGTAAACTGAGCAACATAAGCCTCCCCGGCATCAAGCTTCTCTGTATGGTGAAACTTAGTATCACGGCCTCGGGTAAGTCCTATAATAGTAACTCCGTCCTCCTCGGCTACTATTGTTATATAATCGCTGCTTGCTGATTCATCCATAATTATTCACCCCTCTAAATCAAGACAACATTAATCTATGTTAATTATATCTTTTAAACAGAAGATTGTCAAGCAAAATGTCGATTCGCAAACGGTAAATTTTAAGGCTTTGTATTTTTATATTTTATGCAGTTCCCACTTGTGTCCGAGATAACGGCAGACGAAGCATACTGCCCTTACCGCCCAATCGATTGTCATAGCAACCCATACGCCAAATACGCCAAGGCCCATATACTTTCCTATTACATAGCTGAAGAAAATTCTGAAAATCCACATCGAAAGTATTGCCGATATCATAGTAAACTTAACATCGTTTGCCGCTCTCATTGTATTGCCGAGAGAAAACGCCGGCGGCCATATAATCATACTCATCAATCCGTGATACAAAAGTATCTTATGTGCCGATGAATACGTCTCGGGGGATAGATTGTACCCGTGCAAAAATGTCGGAAGAAGCAGATAAATTGCTATATTCATTATAATTATACCTATATATGCCGCCGCAATCAGCCGCCTTGTATAATATCTTGCCTGTTTGTAGTCGCTTGCGCCAACACAGCGCGAGACAACGGTTACAAGGGCAAGCCCCACCGCTATTCCCGGCAGGGTTTGAAACGTAGCAATATTATTTGCGACAGCGTTTGCCGCTATCGCAGACGTTCCGAAGGTTGATACCAGACTTAAAACCATAATCTTTCCAAGCTGAAACATACTTCCCTCAAGTCCGTTCGGCACGCCAATATACAAAATTTTTCTGACATATCTGAAGTCAGGCCTAAATGTCGGCCGCTTGCTGAGTGATATTATAAATTTAGGGTTAAGCGCAAGAATATATATAACCGCCGCCGCAACAATACGCGAAACAAGCGTGGGCACAGCCGCGCCGACCACGCCAAGCTTCATTCCATATATCATTATTGCGTTTCCGACAATATTTATTCCGTTCATCAAAAAAGATGTAATCATCGAAATATTTGAATTACCCATTGTTCTGAACAAAGCCGCTCCGCTGTTATAAATCGCGATAAAAGGAATCGACGCGGTAACTATCATAATATATGTATTTGCGCCCGCCATAACAT
>USLC01000012.1 GCA_900555375.1 uncultured Eubacteriales bacterium | reverse complement strand
GACGCCCGAGGCGCTCGTCGAGAGCGCGCTCAGACATGTGCGGCTGCTTGAAAAGTTCGATTTTACCGAGATCTGCATCTCGGTCAAGAGCTCTGATGTACCGCTCAACATGGCGGCCTATCGCCTTCTGCACGAAAAGGTCGACTATCCGCTCCACCTCGGCGTGACCGAGGCGGGGACAACGGAGGAGGGGATTGTTAAATCCGCTGTAGGAATCGGTTCTCTTCTCGCCGACGGAATAGGCGACACCATTCGCGTTTCGCTGACCGATGACCCCGTTGAAGAGGTCAAAGCAGCCATACTTATTCTTAAATCGCTTGACCTTTACGGCGACTGCGTCAACGTTGTTTCGTGTCCCACCTGCGGACGGACAAAAATCGATATGATTCCCATTGCAAATGCCATAACCGCCGCGACCGCCAATATGCATAAAAAGCTTAAAATCGCCGTTATGGGCTGTGTTGTGAACGGCCCCGGAGAGGCAGCGGACGCAGATATAGGAATAGCCGGCGGCGACGGCTGCGCCGTTCTGTTTAAAAAAGGGAATATTGTGAAAAAAATCCGCGAGGACGAAATTATTGACACGCTTTTGAAAGAAATTGAAAGTTGAAAGGACAATACATATGAAAAACGGAATTTTAGACCTGTTTGACAAGCTGACAATTAAAGAAAGCCTTGCCGTTTTACTTGAACAGACCGAAATTAAGACCTGTCATTTGGACATAAACGCAAACACCGTTGAAATTGTGCTTGCGTGCGGCTCTCCCTTCTCGCGCGATTTGCTTTACTCTTACGCCGAGGCGATTAAAGCCGCTTATCACTTAAACGATATAAAAATCTCGTTTTATTCGCCCGGGTTTACCCCCGACGCGAAGTATATAGGCGGACTTATATCCGGCTTTGTCAGAAAGCACGGCGGCTGCCGACCCTTTCTGTCGCACGCCGAAGCGTCTGTTGACGGAAATTCCGTCACCGTTTCCAACATAATCGGCGGCGAAACTCTGCTTAATCAAAATCATTTTAAAGAATTTTTGTGCGGCGCTCTGTTCGGCGAATTATGTCGCGAATTTGAAGTAAATCTTGAATTTAAGGAATTTAACGAGGCGGAGTATCTTGAAAGGCGCGAAAAGGAACAACCGTATCAGACAGCAGAAAATCTCTGCCGCAGAGGCGGCGAAGGCGCCCGTCTCCGCTCCGACCTCTCCCGCTTATACTTCGGGGCTTTTATACGGCAGACCCATTCCCGGGCCGCCCGTCCCCATTTCGTCTATGGAGCTTTCGCCCGACGGGAGTTCGCCGCAGACATATATTATCGCGGGGGAGGTTTTGACCTATGATGTCCGCGAGATAAAGGGAAATCCCAAATTCGGCAGCGGTACGAGAAGTTCAATCACCTTCGCCCTCGGCGATGACGACTGGGCTTGCTCTTGCAACCTTTTTGCCGACAGCGACCGCTTAAACAAAGTTCTTGCCTCTGTCGGAACGGGCAAGCGCGTTAAAGTCTCGGGCACTTATGAGGCAGACAAATATGCGCGCAAGGCTATCGTTAAGGTTCGGTCTGTCGAGCTTTTGGAGGCGCCGCCCATTCGTATGGACAACAGCGATGAAAAACGCGTCGAACTTCATCTTCACACCAAGATGAGCGCTATGGACGCGGTGACCTCGGCAAGCGACCTTGTAAAACGTGCCGCCAAGTGGGGACACAAAGCCATTGCCATAACCGACCACGGTGTGGCTCAGGCATTTCCCAATGCGCACAACGCGGCTAAGGCTCTTTCTAAGTCCGGCACGGATATAAAAGTTATCTACGGAATAGAAGGGTATCTTATAAACGACACGCGCCTTAATCCCTGCACCGCCGACCTTTGCCCCTCGGGCAGCTATGTTGTCTTTGACATCGAAACAACCGGACTTTCGCCCAAGGAATGCCGCATTACCGAAATCGGCGCAATAAAAATTGAAAACGGTGAATTTACCGATAAATTCTCGCAGCTGATAAACCCCGAGATTCCCATTCCGCCGAATATAACCGAGCTTACGGGAATCTCAGCCGAAATGGTTTCGGACAAGCCGAAAATCGATGAAGTCTTGCCGAAATTCCTCGAATTTTGCAAGGGCTGTGCGGTTGTTGCGCACAACGCCTCATTCGACTGCGGATTTATCAGATATAACGCGACCGAGCTTGGCCTTGAGTTCCACAACAAGGCTATCGATACTCTTCGCATCTCGCGCGAGCTTTATCCGAACGAGCGTAAACATTCGCTTGACACCGTGTGCAGACGTCTGGGCGTGAGCCTTGAAAATCACCACCGCGCCGTTGATGACGCGACCGCGACCGCCGAAGTCTTTCTTAAATTTATGGATGCGGCGTGCAAGAACCGCGCCGAAAACAGCGAAATCAACATTTCGACCAGACCCGAGCTTCTTAAAAGCCAAAAGTATCACATAATTCTTTTGGCAAAGAACTATGTCGGTCTTAAAAACCTGTACAAGCTTATATCCAAGTCTAATCTTGAATATTTTTATAAAAAACCGATTATGCCCAAAAGCGTGATAGAACAGTTCCGCGACGGAATCATCATTGGCTCTGCCTGCGAGGCGGGAGAGCTGTACCGCGCCATTCTTGACAAAAAAAGCAACGAAGAGCTTTTGGACATTGCCTCTTTTTACGATTATCTTGAGATTCAGCCGCTTGGCAACAACGCTTTTATGCTTCGCAACGGAACGGTTGCCTCAAAGTCTGAGCTTCAGGATATTAACCGAAAGATTATCGGCCTTGGTGACAAGCTGAATCTGCCGACCGTTGCGACCTGCGACGTTCATTTTATGGATCCCGAGGACGCAATGTACCGCCGTGTCTTGCTTGGCGCACAGGGATTTTCGGACGCGGACGAGCAGGCTCCGCTTTATCTGCGCACAACCGAAGAGATGCTTGAAGAATTTTCATATCTCGGCGACCGCGCAAAGGAGGTTGTTATAACAAACACCAACAAGATTGCCGATATGTGCGAAAAAATTCAGCCCGTTAAAGACGGCTCTTATCCGCCGTCAATTGAAAACTGCGAACAGGATCTTGTTGATATGTGCCACGCAAAGGCACATCGTATCTACGGAGATGTTCTGCCCAAAATCGTTCAGGAGCGTATGGACAAAGAGCTTGACTGTATCGTAAAATACGGATATTCGGTTATGTATATGATTGCTCATAAGCTGGTTAAAAAGTCGAACGATGCAGGGTACCTTGTCGGCTCGCGCGGAAGCGTCGGCTCTTCGTTTGCGGCGTTTCTGTCCGACATCACCGAGGTAAACGCGCTTTGTCCGCATTACGTCTGCCCCAACTGCAAAAACAGCGAGTGGTTTGAAAACGGCGAATATCCGACGGGTATCGATATGCCCGACAAGAACTGCCCCGTCTGCGGAACGAAATACAAAAAAGACGGACTGATGATACCGTTTGAAACCTTTCTTGGATTTAAGGGCGATAAGGTTCCTGATATTGACCTTAACTTTTCGGGCGAATATCAGGCGACCGCTCATAAATATGTAGGAGAGCTCTTCGGCGACAAGTACGTTTTTAAAGCGGGAACAATCGGCACAATCGCCGAAAAGACCGCCATCGGCTTTGCAAAAAAATACTATGAGGAAAAGGGAATCGACGCCCCCGAGGAAGAGCTTATCCGAATCTCACGCGGGATGGTTGACGTAAAGCGCACAACGGGTCAGCACCCCGGCGGAATTATCGTATGCCCGAAAACAATGGACATTCACGATTTCTGCCCGATTCAGCACCCTGCCGACAAAAAGGATTCGGACATTATTACCACGCATTTTGACTTTCACTCGATACACGATAACCTGCTTAAGCTGGACATTCTCGGTCACGATGACCCTTCGACGATTCGTATGCTTGAGGATATGACGGGACTTAACGCCTCCGAGCTTCCGCTTGCCGATCCTAAGGTTATGAGCCTTTTCTCGGGGACGGAGGCTCTGGGCGTCACACCCGAGCAGATAGGAAGCAAGGTCGGAACCTTCGGTGTCCCTGAGTTCGGAACCTCTTTTGTCCGCGGTATGCTTGTGGACACAAAGCCCTCGACCTTTGTCGAGCTGCTTATTATCTCGGGTCTTTCGCACGGAACCGATGTATGGCTTAACAACGCCCAGGACTTGGTTCGCGCCGGTACGGCTTCTCTTGCCGAGGTTATCGGTCTGCGTGACGATATTATGGTATATCTGATTCAGCACGGGCTTGAGCCCGGGACCGCCTTTAAGATTATGGAGTTTGTCAGAAAGGGGCGCGCCGCAAAAGAGGGTATGCCCGAGGATTTTGAAAACGCTATGCTTGAAAACAATGTTCCCGACTGGTATATCAAATCGTGTAAAAAAATTAAGTATATGTTCCCCAAGGCACACGCGGCGGCGTATGTAATGATGGCGCTTCGCATCGCATATTTTAAGGTTTACTATCCCGTGGAATTTTATTGCGCCTATTTCTCTGTCCGTGCCGACCTTTTTGACGCGGCGATAATGACGCACGGCGCAGCTAAGGTTAAGGCGGAGATGCATCGCCTTAACCTTAAGGGAACATCTATTACCGCGAACGAAAAGTCGCTTTATACCATTCTTGAAATCTGCCTTGAAATGTACGAAAGAGGCATTGATTTTCTGCCGGTTGACCTTTATCAATCGCACGCGCGCAAGTTTAAAAAGGTCGGAAACTCAATACTTCCGCCGCTTAACGCCTTTGCGGGCGTGGGCGAGGCAGCCGCAGAATCAATTATGGAAGCCGCAAAAGACGGCAAGTTCCTGTCGCAGGAGGACCTTAAAAGCCGCGCCGGAATAACCAAAGCCGTTATGGAGGTTTTGAACGAAAACGGCGTTCTTCGCGGACTTTCGGAGACAAGCCAGATTAACTTTATGGATATGCTTAACATTTAAAACATACATTATTTTACAAAAGGAGACATAATTTTATGAATATAACAGAACAACTTGCCGCCGAGCTGAATATCGAAATATGGCAGGCAGAAAAGGCTGTCGCTCTTCTTGACGGCGGAAACACGGTTCCATTTATTTCCAGATACCGAAAAGAAGAGACGGGCGGGCTGAATGACGAGGGTCTGCGCACGCTTGAGGAACGCCTTGCGTACCTCAGAAATATAGAAGAGCGCAAAGCGGATGTAAAACGGATAATAGAAGAGCAGGGGAAGCTCACCGAAGAGCTTTCCGCCGCGATTGACGCCTGTACAAAACTGACTGAGGTTGAAGATATCTACAGACCCTTCAGACCGAAGCGCAAAACCCGCGCAACCGTTGCAAAAGCCAAAGGGCTTGAACCTCTGGCAGAACGGATACTCTCTCAAAGTCCTGCGGACACTGATATTGCGGCAATTGCGTCAGAATTTGTCGATGCGGATAAAGAAGTTCTTTCTGCCGAAGATGCAATAAGCGGCGCAATGGATATCATAGCAGAAGCTGTTTCGGACAACGCAGACTACAGGAAAAAGGTTCGCGAAATTACCTTCAACTCCGGAATCATAAAAACCACGGCTGCCAAAGAAGAGGACAGCGTGTACCGAATGTATTACGACTTTTCGGAGGCTTGCAAAACCCTTGCGTCTCATCGGATTTTGGCTATAGACCGCGGTGAAAAAGAGGGATTTTTATCGGTTTCTCTCGAATGTGACAGCGATAAAATTATTTCATATTTAAAGCGAAAGGAAGTTTCAAAAAAAGAGACGGCTGCATCTATATATGTGGAAGAAGCAGTCTGCGACGCATATGCCCGGCTTATTTCGCCCTCAATCGAGCGCGAGATAAGAAACGAACTTACCGAAGCCGCCCAAGAGCAGGCGATGAGCGTCTTTAAGGTCAACCTTAAAAACCTTCTTATGCAGCCGCCAATTCAGAATAAAGTTGTTATAGGTCTTGACCCCGGCTACCGTACGGGCTGCAAGGTTGCCGTGGTTGACGGAACAGGCAAGGTTCTGGACACGGGAGTAATATTTGTAACGCATTCTCAAAATCAAAAAGACTCTGCCGCAAAGTATATTAAAGAACTTATTTCAAAATACAATGTTGATTTAATATCAATCGGAAACGGCACCGCTTCAAAAGAAACAGAGATGTTTGCCGCGGAAGTTCTTCACTCTGTACCGAATTGCAAAACAAAGTATATTATAACAAATGAAGCGGGCGCCTCTGTATACTCTGCCTCAAAGCTCGGCGCGGAAGAGTTTCCCGACTTTGACGTAACAAAACGCTCTGCCATATCGATTGCACGCAGAGTTCAGGACCCGCTGGCAGAGCTTGTTAAAATCGAACCCAAGGCAATAGGTGTAGGTCAGTATCAGCACGATATGAACCAGAAACGGCTCAGCGAGATTCTGGGCGGAGTGGTAGAAGATGTTGTAAACAGCGTCGGTGCTGACTTAAACACCGCCTCGGCACCGCTGCTTTCTCATATTTCCGGGATATCATCGGCTGTTGCAAAAAATATAGTCACCTACAGGGAAGAAGAGGGCGCTTTTACCTCGCGCACACAGCTGAAAAAAGTTCCCAAACTCGGTCTCAAGGCATTTGAACAATGTGCGGGATTTTTACGCATAAAGAACGCGAAGAACCCGCTTGACAACACTTCGGTTCACCCCGAAAGCTACGGCGCAGCCAAAATTATTCTTGAAAAGTGCGGATTCAGCGCCGCAGATATTAACTTAAACAAGCTTGGCGAGCTGCCCTCAAAGGTTAAGAAGTACGGCAAGGAAAAGCTTGCCGCCGAAGCGAAAATAGGCGTTCTTACCCTTACGGATATAGTAAACGAGCTTGTCAAGCCCGGGCGTGACCCGCGCGAGAATATCGAACAGCCCGTTCTTCGCAGTGATGTAATGAGCATTGAGGATTTAAAAGAGGGAATGACCCTGACCGGAACCGTAAGAAATGTGATTGACTTCGGGGCGTTTGTCGATATAGGCGTTCATCAGGACGGATTGGTTCATATTTCTCAGCTTTCGGACAAATATGTTAAGCACCCTACGGACGTTGTAGCGATAGGTGATATCGTAAAGGTTAAAATTTTAGAGGTTGACCCCGCAAAGAAACGAATAAGTCTGACAATGAAAGACGTATAATGTTTCATATGAAACATTTTAACGCATCTTTAACTTTAAGTTTCACGTGAAACATAATATTTTTTTAAAATACAAGGTCTAAAGCCTTGTATTTTTATTTATATTGTGATATTATATATAGGACAATAAAACAAGAAGAATCGAGGTGTACTATGGGCAAGGTAATAGCAATCGCAAATCAAAAGGGCGGAGTAGGTAAAACCACCACCGCTGTCAATTTAAGCGCCTTTTTGGGTGACAAGAAGAAAAATGTTCTTGTTATAGACGCTGACCCTCAGGGAAACACGACAAGCGGCCTTGGTATATCGGCAAGTGACAATGACCTTTCCACCTATGATTGCCTGACGGGTGATACACCGATAAGCGACGCGATAATCAAAACCGATTATGCCAACCTTTCTGTTTGCCCGGGAACAATTTCTCTTGCAGGGGCAGAAGTTGAATTGGTCGGCTTACCTCACAGAGAGTTCAGACTTAAAGAGAAGATTAACGCAGTACGCGACAGCTTTGATTATATAATTATAGACTGTCCGCCGTCTCTCGGTCTTATAACCTTAAATTCACTGTGTGCCGCAGACAGCGTTCTTATCCCCATACAATGTGAGTATTATGCGCTTGAGGGGTTAAGCCAGCTGACAAAAACCATTAAAAATGTTAAGCAGACCTTTAAGACAAGCCTTAAAATAGAGGGAATACTTTTAACAATGTACGACGGCAGAACAAAGCTTTCGGGTCAGGTAGAGGAAGAGGTCCGCAAATACTTCGGTGCGGCGGTTTACAAAACGGTTATACCGCGAAATGTTCGGCTTTCGGAGGCACCGAGTTACGGTCAGCCCGTTATAGCATTTGACAAAAACTCTAAAGGCGCAAAGTGTTATAAAAAGCTTGCGGCAGAGGTTATAAACAGAAATAAAACTTAAATATCCGTTTTATTAAATAATATTAAGAAAGGAATGTTTGTATGGCAGGACACACAAAAAAATCGTTGGGCAAGGGTCTTGACTCTCTGTTTGAATCGGACAATATTCTTGACGAAATAAATTCTACCGATGACAGCGGCGAAAACATAAAGATAATTTCACTTGCGGATATCGAACCGAATAAAAATCAGCCCAGAAAGAACTTTGACCGCGACAAGCTTGAAGCCCTTGCGGATTCTATATCCGAGCACGGCTTGGTCTCGCCGATTCTTGTAACCCCCACAAAAAACGGCACTTACAAAATCGTTGCCGGAGAACGGCGCTGGAGAGCGTCAAAGCTTGCGGGTCTGCGTGAAATTCCGTGTCTGATAAAAGACTTTGATGATCAAAAGGTGTCGGAATTGGCTCTCGTTGAAAATCTTCAGAGAGATGATTTAAACCCCGTTGAAGAGGCGGAGGGATACCGTTATCTTTTGGAAACATTCTCTCTCACTCAGGACGAAATTGCAAAAAAAGTGGGAAAAAGCCGAAGCGCGGTTGCAAATTCCCTCAGATTGAATAATTTGTGCGACGAAGTGAAAGAGTTTCTTCGCGATAACAAGCTCACGCAGGGTCACGCCAGGGCTTTACTTACGCTTGACAAAGACTTGCAGATTGAGTACGCGGAAAAAATAATCAGCGAGGATTTAAATGTTCGTCAGGCAGAGGCTTTGGCTCAAAAGTCGCAAGTCAAAAAAAATGCGTCTAAGCCAAAATCAATAAATCCTATGACACAAAAGTATTATAAGGATTTGGAAGGTTCATTGTCCTCAAGATTCGGTACAAAAGTTAAAATAAGCGAAGGTTCAAAAAAAGGAAAGATCGAGATTGAATATTACAGCAAGGACGATTTGGAGAGAATTTTATTTGAATTAAAAAGATAATTTTATATTTCGACACAATTCGACAGTTTAAATTTAAGCTGTAATCAATTTTATCGGCGTTGTTAATGATATAACATCAAAACAACGTAAAAGCGATTTCAGATACCTTTTTGGCTCTCTGAGGCGCATTTAATCATTTTATGCAAAGAGGTGATATTATTTTGGAAGAAAAGAAGAAAAAATCGGGTAAGCTTGCTACCTATGCAATAATTATGCTGCTTACCGCCATCATAGTAATTATAATAGCCGCGATGGCGGATAACCGCGAAGAAAGCTTTCAGAATCAAATCGAAGAAACGACTCAGGCAAACACCACCATTCAGGAAGAGGTTGTACGCCTGAAAAACGAAAACTACGATTTAAAAAATCAGCTTGAAAAGCTTCAACAGGAAAAGGACAAGCTTTCGGCTTCCGACAGCTTGTGCACAAAGCTTTCGGATATTTGCAAGCTGTATCTGGCAGGCAACACGGACGAGGCAAAAAATGAATTTGCAAGTATTGATGAAGCATCTGTCCCCGATAATCTGAAGGATTTATATTCATCGGTCAAGTCTCTTACAGATACTTCGGCAGCCGATTCACAAACCGACAAAAAATAAGCCTATTTATATCAAAGAAAGGATGAAATAAAAATGATAGACATTAAATTAATAAGAACCGAACCCGAAAAGGTAAAAGCCGCACTTTCGCGCAGAAAAGAAAACGTAGATATCGACGGTCTTATCGCTCTCGATAAAGAAAGAAGACAGCTTACATTTGAGGTTGAACAGAAGAAGTCAGAGCAAAACGCTGTTTCAAAGAAGATTCCCGCAATGAAGAAGGCGGGGGAAGATACAACAGCCGTTTTTGAAGAAATGAAGCAGCTTTCGGCTTCCATTAAAGAAAACGACGACAAAATCCGCGAGCTGGACGAAAAAATTTCGGCTGTTATGTATTCTATTCCGAACATTCCGAACCCGACGGTACCCGACGGAGATACCGACGCCGACAATGTTGAGGTGCGTAAGTTTATGGAGCCCACAAAGTTCGACTTTGAGCCCAAGGCTCACTGGGATTTGGGCGCCGACCTCGGAATTCTTGACCCCGAACCCGCCGCAAAGATAACGGGCGCACGTTTTACTGTATATAAAGACGCGGGCGCACGCCTCGAACGCGCAATAACCAACTTTTATCTTGACACTCATACAAAAAGAAACGGATATAAAGAAATCTTCCCTCCGTTTATGGTTCACAGAAACAGTATGATAGGAACGGGACAGCTTCCTAAATTTGAAGAGGACGCATTTAAAGTTGCAAATACCGACTACTTCCTTGTTCCGACGGCAGAAGTTCCCGTTACCAATATGCACAGAGACCAGATTTTGGACGGAAATAAGCTTCCGCTTAAATATTGTGCATACACGGCTTGCTTCCGTGCAGAGGCGGGTTCTGCGGGACGCGACACAAGAGGTCTTATCCGCCAGCATCAGTTTAACAAGGTAGAGCTTGTTAAATTCACCAAGCCCGAGGATTCATATGCAGAGCTTGAAAAGCTTGTAAACGACGCAGAATCCGTTCTTCAGCTTCTTAAGCTTCCTTATCACGTTGTTAAAATCTGCATCGGCGATTTGGGATTTACAGCGGCTATGAAATATGATATCGAGGTATGGATGCCAAGCTACGGCAGATATGTTGAAATCTCTTCCTGCAGCAACTTTGAAGACTTTCAGGCTCGCCGTGCAAACATCAAGTATAAAAATTCCCCCAAGGACAAGACTCAGCTTGTTCATACACTCAACGGCTCGGGCGTGGCAATAGGAAGAACAACCGCCGCAATAATGGAAAATTATCAGAACGCGGACGGCTCTATAACCGTTCCCGAAGTTTTGCGTCCTTATATGGGCGGTCTTGAAGTGATTAAGCCCGAGTAATTTAAATATGAAAATATGCGTTAAAAACATTACCAAATTGTACAAGCCTCAATGCAGCGGCATCAGAGGCTTGTTTGGTATGAAGAAAAGTTTTACCGCGCTTGACAATGTTTCCTTTGAAATAAATTCGGGCGAAAGCGTCGGCATAATAGGAAAGAACGGTTCGGGAAAATCCACTCTTTTAAAAATTCTCTGTTCGGTAACCTCCCCGACCGACGGCGAGATAATAACAAACGGAAGAATCTCGGCTCTGCTTGAACTCGGCACGGGGTTTAACCCGGAATATACGGGAATCTCAAACATATACTTAAATGGGACGGTTATGGGACTTAAAAAGTCCGAAATAAAAAAACTTGTCCCGAAAATCGCGGATTTTGCTGATATAGGCGACTATATCCGCCGCCCCGTCAAAACATATTCGGACGGCATGTTTATGAGGCTTGCGTT
>USLC01000011.1 GCA_900555375.1 uncultured Eubacteriales bacterium | reverse complement strand
CTTCCGGCTTCGATATTATCTGTACCGATAAACATTTTGATGTGACTTGACGCGGTGCCGCTGTCGATGGCAATAACTTCAACGCCTGCGCGAACCGCTTCATCAACCGCCTCGGCTGACTTTTCAGAGTCGATTGCGGAAAGCACTATGGTATCGGCTTTGTTCCTGACAGCGTCTTTTATAAGTTGGTTTTGGGTAAAATAATCATCCTCATTTTCGCAGCCTTCAAACGTGACCTCCGCGTTATACTCGGTTGCGGCGGAATCAACGCCGCGCCTGACGCTGTGCCAAAAGTCCGAATCCGTGGCTTTAACTATTACGGCAATTCTTTTCTTGTCGGCGTTTTGCGTGCCGCACGAGCAAGTCAGCGCTAAAATCAGCACGCATAAAATTACGGCTAAGGGTCTACTTATTTTTATTATTTGCTTCATTTGCGGCTGCCTCCTCGGTTATTTTAGGAATCCTCACCATTACTTTTGTACCGACGTCGGGCTCGCTTTTAATTGTAAGACCATAGCCGGCGCCAAAGTAAATTTTAAGGCGGTCGTTTACATTCTTTACGCCGATGCCGCCCGAATCACTGCGGTCCTTTTGCAGAATTTTTCTGCATTGCTCGTCCGTCATACCCACGCCGTTGTCCTCAACCGTGATTATAATATCATTTTGGTTATCATCTGCCGTCCTTGCCGAGATATTTATTTCACCCTCGTCAATCAGTCGGTCGATTCCGTGGTATATTGCGTTTTCGATAAGAGGCTGAACAGTAATCTTGTTGCACAGATAGCCTTCGACTTCGGGGTCAACATCAAATGTATAGGTAAACTGGTTGCGGTACCGATAGCTTTGTATAATAAGATAGTTTTCGGCGTGGCGCATTTCGTCTTTTATGGTAATAAGCTCATGCCCGCGGCTTATGCTTATCCTGAAAAGCTTCGCCAGCGCACCGACCATTTTAGAGGCGGATTCGGTGTTGCCGCGTTCGCACATCCATTGTATCGAGTCAAGTGTGTTATATAAAAAGTGAGGATTTATCTGTGCCTGAAGAGCCTTAAGTTCGGTCTTTCTGAGCTCGGTCTCCTCTGAACGCACCTTGTCCATAAGCTGTGCGATTCTGCGTGACATATGTTCAAAAGAGCGCGAGAGCGTGTTCAGCTCTGTCACAATCTCGGTTCCGCCCGAAAAGCGGAAGTTTTCGGCGTCTGTTTCAAAACGCTTCATTGCGCGTATAAGAGACTTTACGGGCGCGTTTACAATGCGCGAATATACGATAAGAAGAATAAGTGCAATAAGCGCACAGCATAAAAACGAAATAATAATACTCATCAGAATCTGTTCTTTAAGCTTGCGGTAAAGCTCGTCCGTAAAGCTGATGCCCACGATTCGCCACAAATTATTTTTGATGTGTTGGGTTGTGTATATTATATTTTTTTCGGTACGCGTTCCGTCGGGAAGAGATGAAATAAATTCCGTGTTTTCGCTTTTTAATCCCGAAAACAGCAGCTGCTGCTGTGGGTGGTATACTATATCTCCGTTTTTGTCGGTAATAAAACAATAGCCGTGTCTGCCTATTCCTATATTGTCAATGTACTTTGCTATTTCCGAAAACATAAAGTCTATTGCAACATATTCTCCGTTGCCAAAGACGGGTGCATCAAGCTTTGAGGCAATAGTCACAACCCATGGATATTCACCCTCAAAAAGGGTTTGAACGTGCGGAGACGATACCGCAAAGCCGTCAGAGTTATCAAACAGCTCTTTATCAAACGAAAGATCTTTTGCGGTGTTTGTCTTTCTTTTTCCGCCGCTGCCCATACAGCTGATTATGTTTCCGCCTTCCGAATAAACTGTTACGGCAACTATATCATTCTGAACATAAGTAAAAAAAGAAATTTTGTCTTCAAATTCACCCGGGGTTTGGGCTTGGCTTACCACTCCGCTTATCAGATTCAGCTTGTCCTCAACCGAGTCGAAATAATTGCTTACGGCAAGCTCTGCCTGGGCAACAGCCTGTTCTGAGCTGACGCGTGCGTCAAGATTCAGCGCTTTGCTGTAGATAGAACCAAAGATAAGAATGCAGACAGATACCGCGGCGATTACCGCCGCAGTTACAGATAATACGGATATTGAAGACAGATTTAAATAAAATCGGCGGCGTAACTTCATCTATAACAGATCCTTTCTGTTGGTTGTTCTTATCTTGTTAGGAGATTCACCGTAGAACTTTTTAAAGCTGTAACTGAAATAATGCTGGTCGTTATATCCGCACTTTTGTGCTATTTCAAGCACCTTCATATCAGAGCATACCAGCATATCGTATGCCGCCTTCATACGGCGCTCGGTCAGAAGTGTGATATAATTTTTCTTTTTCGTCTTTTTAATCAGAGCGCTGAGATAGTTCGGGCTGACCGAAAGCTCGTTGCTGACGCCAACAAGGGATAACTCTTCGTCCGAATATCTGTCATTTATTATTTGTATAACTTTGTCGCAAAGAATTTCACTTTCACGCTTTTGAGAATTGCTGATAATCTCCTTTGCGTTTTTGCAAAATGATATAAGCTCGTTTTTCATTCCGCTTTCGCTGCTGTAAGAGGTAACCCTTGCAAAGATTGCGCTTGAAGAAAGCTGCTTTAAAATATCCGATTTGTCATCGGCTATATTGCTGACAACGCTGTAAACGGTGGCTATTATCTGCACCACAAGCAGGTTTGCGTTCTCGGGGGTGCTTCCCTCAAAAAAGCCGTTTACAAAGTCCTCCAACGATTTGTTGTCGCCGACTTTTAAAAGCTGTTCAAGCTTAAGCACGGATTTTTCAAGACCGTCGATTTCAAATTCGCGGTTGCGTTCCTGGTCGTTGATGAATCTTACTTCGCCTGCGCCGTCGCTTGTGTAGCGGCGCGCGGTAACTGCCTGAAAGTATGCGCTTGCACATCCCGAAAGTGATGAAAATTCGCGGCTGACGCCTATTGTACAGCTTTGGTTAAGCAGCCTTTTAGCTGTCTGCACAATTTCACGCAGGGGAAGCTCAAGCAGGTTTGACATCTTTCCCTCATCGTTGATAACGACAAGCGATACCACTCTTCCGTAAACTATAAAGCTGACAGAGTAGATGTAGTGAGAGAGAACCGAGTCTATAAAGTCTGTATGTTCCTTTCCCGTGCACGACCTTCCGCCGATTTGCTTAAACTTTGATATCAGAACGCAAAAACGGGGCTCCGCACCGTTTTCGGGCGTGCCCTTCTTTATTATGCCAAGCTCTTTGGCACTGCGCGCAAGCTCGTCGTCATCGGGTTGTTCTTCGTTGCTGCCAAGCATAAGAGGAAGAAGAAAACGCTCGATTGAAAGTTTGTGGAGCTGTTTTTGTATATCGGAATCGGGCGCGGCAATAACGCTGCCAAGCTTTTCGTCCATACGTTTGCGTATTTCAAAAAGCTTTTCGGACATTTCGGAAGAGGAAATGGGCTTCAGCAGATAGCTGATTATGTTATAGTTTATGGCTGTGCGCGCATATTCAAAGCTGTCATAACCGCTCAGAATAACAATCTGGGTGGCAGGTCTCAGTTCGCGCACGCGCGCGGCAAGCTCTAAGCCCGAAATCATCGGCATTTTAATGTCGGTTAAAATCAGGTCGGGCTCTAAGCTTTCGATGATATCAAGAGCTTCAACGCCGTTTTCCGCTTCACCTATAACTTCAAAACCGGCTGCCGCCCAGTCGACCATTTCGATGATTGCGCGGCGCTGTTCATATTCATCTTCAACGACAAGAACAGTATAGTTCATTATAAATCCTCCCGACATTTAACCTGATATTAACTTGGCTTTTACAGTTAGTATATCATTAAATGCCGGGAAAATCAATATTTTTATTGCCGGAGCAAAAATACTTTAAAGCTAACCTGATATTAGTTATCAGAATCCGCCCTAATCGGAGCTTTCCCATCCGGCATAAAGCGTCATACTTCCGCTTACAGAGTCGTTATCGGCATCCCACTTTTGCGTGCAGGCGCGGTCTGTGTACCAGCCGGTGAATTTATAGCCTTCTTTTACGGGGGCGTCAACCGAAACCGTGTCAGAGTACATCGCCTTGACAGAGTCGATGTGAGAGCCGCCGTCGGTATCAAACTTAACTGTAAAACCACTGTGGCGAACAATAAAGACCGATGTAACAATAAGCAGGGCAAGAAGCGATGCGACCATAATATTTGCCGATTTTACCGACATATTTACCTTGGCGTACAGACCGCCGCTGCGATGCTGAGTTTTAACATTATTGTCTTCCATAGTATTTCACACTCCGTTAAAATTATTTTCTTGCAAGATACTTACGCATATCGATAGCGCAGGCAACAAGGATTATAAGACCCTTTATTACGTAAAGCATATTTGCGTCAACCGAGAGGAAGTTAAGACCGACAAATATAATCTGCAGAAGAAATACGCCGATTACTATGCCGCTTATCTTACCTGTACCGCCGACAAATGATACGCCGCCGATAACGCACGCCGCGATAGCGTCTGATTCATAGTTTAAACCTGTGTTTGCCGAACAAGAAGCAATACGGGCTCCTTCAATAAATCCTGTGATACCGTACATTGCACCTGCCAAAACAAAAACCATAACGATTGTCCAAAAAACGTTTACGCCGGATACATTTGCGGCTTCTTCGTTTGAACCTACGGCAAACATATTTTTGCCGAACTTGGTTTTGTTCCAGATAACCCACATTATTCCCGTAAGAATGATGGAGTACAGGACATACTTCGGAACGGATACTCCGCCAATCTTAAACAGAGTTCCTCTGACCAGATTGGTGTATGACGAGTCAAGTCCCGAAAGCGTCTGACCGTTGTTTCCGCCTATCATAAGGTACATAAGTACAAGACCGAAGACAATAAGCTGTGTGGAGAGAGTAACAATAAACGGATGCAGTTTAAATTTAGCAACAAAGAAGCCGTTTACAAAGCCTATTGCCGCGCCGACTGCTATTACAGCCAGCAGTACCAGCCAAAGCGGAGTTACGCCGATGTTTGGAAAGATTTTGTTTGCATAGCCGCTCATCTGCAAAAGAGATGCGGCAATACAAGCGGTAAGACCTACACATCGGCCGGCTGAAATATCTGTACCGGTAAGAACTATTGCACCTGCGATACCAAGTGCAATGGGCAGCTTGGCAGCGGTCAGCGATACGATATTCACTATAGAAGAGGTGGAAATAAATTCCGGAACCCGTATTGCTATATAAATTACAGCGATTAAAATAATTATATACATTGCGTTATTAAAGAGCATATCCGTGATTGCTCTGCGCTTGTCGGCACCCGACTTTGCCTTGAAAGCCTCGATGCTTGCTGACAAACGGTTTTTGCTTTTTTGTGTTGCAGCAGACATTTTAATTTTCCTCCTTCTTGTTCGTTGGTTTATTATGCGAATTTAGCGGCAAGAGTCATTATCTCTTCCTGGGTTGCCTTTGCCGCGTCTACCTCGCCGGCAAGCCTCCCGCCCGACATAACAAGTATGCGGTCGCATACGCCGAGAAGCTCGGGCATCTCTGACGATACCATTATAACCGTCTTTCCCTTTTCGGCAAGGTCGATAATAAGCTGATAAATTTCGTATTTGGCGCCGACATCTATTCCGCGTGTCGGCTCGTCAAGCAAAAGCACGGTGGGGTCTGTCAAAAGCCAGCGTCCGAGGATAACCTTTTGCTGATTTCCGCCTGACAGAGTTCTTATCTTTGTTTCCTGCGCAGGCGTTTTAACCCTCATTGCCTTTATGCACCAGTCGGTGTTTTCGATAAGCTTCTTTTTGCTTAAGAACGGACCTTTTTTACAGGTGTTAAGGCTTGATATCGTTGTGTTGTCGCGGATGTTAAGTATTCCGAATATTCCGGTGGAACGGCGTTCCTCGGTGAGCAGCGCAAATCCGTTTTTAATCGATTCGACCGCGCTTGAATTTTTTATTCGCTTTCCGTTAAGTGTTATGGTGCCGCTTTTCTTGGTGGCAATGCCGAACAGGTTCTCAAGAAGCTCTGTTCTGCCCGAGCCGTCAAGCCCGGCTACACCGATTATCTCTCCGCGCCTTGCGGTAAACGAAACATCGCTGAGTTTTGAATACTCGGCGGTCAGATTTTCTACTTTAAGTAAAACATCGCCTATCTTATTTACCTTTGGCGGATAGATGTTGGTAAGTTCTCTGCCGACCATAAGCTTGATTATCTCATCGGTGGTTAAATCTTTTGATTCTTTGGTTGCTATCCATTTGCCGTCACGCATAATCGTAACCTCGTCGGATATGCGCAAAATCTCAGCCATTTTGTGAGATATGTATATGATTGCGCATCCCTGATCGCGAAGCATATTGATTATCTTAAAGAGGTGCTCGACCTCCTCCTCGGTAAGAGAGGAGGTCGGCTCATCAAATACGATTACCTTTGCGTTGTATGATACGGCTTTGGCGATTTCAACCATCTGCCGCTGAGATACCGGCATAGAACTCATAATCGTTTTGGGATTTACATTAAGGTCAAGCTTGTCGAAAATTTCTTTTGTTGCCTTGTACATTTTCTTTTCGCTTGTAATGGGTATCCCGGGTGCAACGGTCGGAAATCGGCCGAGCCACATATTATCCATTACGTTGCGCTTAAGTGCCTGATTCAGCTCTTGGTGAACCATTGCAACGCCGTTTTCAAGCGCATCCTTAGAGTTTTTAAAATTTACTTCCCTGCCGTCAAGAAAAATATTTCCCGAGTCTTTGTTGTATACCCCAAAGAGGCATTTCATCAAGGTTGACTTTCCGGCGCCGTTTTCGCCCATCAGCGCGTGAACCGTCCCTGCTTTAACTGTCAGGTTAACCTTGTCAAGTGCTTTGACGCCCGGAAATGATTTTTCTATATTCTCCATCTTAAGAAGAACCGGCTTTTGAGAAGTCTTTGAGACTTCGTTGGTGTTTGTTTTGTTATTCATAGCCTGTACCCCGTTTCATATAAGAATATTTTAAGTCTTATGCTTATTTACCCGTATAGGTTGAGTACGGAATGTTAACTCTCCAGTTTCCTACAACTTCGTCGCTGCTGATGCCGTCAAGAGCGGTTTTGTTTTCAAAGAAGTTAGTGCCGATTTTGGTGATGGCGTTTGCCATTCCCTCTGCGTCCTGCTTGATTGTTCCTACCATATTGCCCTGTGAGATTGCTTCCTTTGCCGCGTCTGTTGCGTCAATGCCGAAAACGGGAATGCTCTTGCCCGAGCCGTTGTTGTAGCCCGCTGCCTGAAGACCCGAGATTGCACCGAGAGCCATTTCGTCGTTGTTTGCTATTACAAGCTCAACCATATTTTTGTTTGCTTCGCTGTATTGAGCAAGAATTGTGCTCATATAATCGGTTGCGCCAGCCGATGACCACTGACCGTTCTGGTCAACAAGATACTTGTTGCTGTTAGAAGAATCATAGAATACAAGCTCGGGCTTGCCTGCCTTTTTAAGAACGGTATTTGCGTCCTCAACGCCGAATTTTGTACGTGCGATTGCCTCCATATTTCCTTCCTGACCTTTAAATACTACATAGCTGATTTTTCCGTCGCCGTTTAAATCAAGCTTATCAAAGTTCTCGGTCAGATATTCGCCTATCATTTCGCCCTGCATATGACCTGCCATTTCATAGTCGGTTCCTACAAATACGCATTTGTCATAGCTGCTTACAACAGATTCATCAACCGAGCGGTTAAAGAATATAACAGGAACGTCCTGCTCTTTTGCAAGATTGATGATATTTTGTGCCGCGTCGTTTGAGCCTGTGTCAACTACGTTAACGATAAGCAGCTTAGAACCTTTTGCAAGCGCGGTTGTTACCTGCTCTGTCTGGGTTGTCTGATTGCCGTTTGCGTCGTAGTTCTGGAATTTATATCCGCCGTCCGTTAAAATCTTATCCATTGCCGAGCGAACGCTTGAAATATATGTGTCGCTGTAGGTGTAGTAGAATACCGATACTTCGCCCTTTTTCGCGTTCTCTGAGTTTCCGCCGCTTGTGCTTGAGTTGCTGCTTCCGCAGGCGGTAAGACCGATTGCCAGTGTAATAGCCATAACGGCTGTTAAAATCCTTCTCATCTTCTTTTTCATTTTATTTTCCTCCTTGAATTTTTGACTTCCTTCGTCGTTTTTTCTTATTATATTCTATATTTTTAATTTAATAAATTAATTTTATTATTTAAAATGTTTAAAAAATTATCATTAATAAGATAAAAAATATTAATACTTGACGAAATGACCAATCTATGGCATAATAAGTTGTGCAATAAAACTAAAAGATTGAGAAGAGGAGAAACAATATGGCTTTTTTCAGCAAGCTTAAAGAGAGTTTAAGCAAGACAAAAACTTCTATTAATGAAAAAATCGAAAACGTGATGAATACATTCCGCAAGGTAGACGATGAACTGTTTGACGAGCTTGAAGAGGCGCTTATTACCGCCGACCTCGGCGTAAATACGTCGCTTGAGATTATAGAGCGTCTGCGTGAGGCGGCTTCTTCAAAGCATATAGTTGACAGCGAAAAGCTTAAATCGGAGCTTGCAAAAATTCTTGAGGAAATTTTAACCGACGGCGCGGACAGTAAAATGAATGTTTACGGACTTCCGGCGGTTATTATGGTGATAGGCGTAAACGGCGTTGGTAAGACGACCTCAATCGGAAAGCTTGCGAATATGTATAAAAAGCAGGGCAAAACGGTTATGATTGCAGCCGCGGATACATTCCGCGCAGCGGCGATAGAACAGCTTGAGGTTTGGGCAAACCGCGCTGATGTAAGACTTATAAAACAGCAGGAGGGCTCAGACCCGGCGGCGGTTGTGTACGACGCGGTAAATGCCTGCAAGGGTAAGTATGTCGATGTTTTGCTTTGCGATACGGCGGGCAGACTTCATAATAAGAAAAATCTTATGGAAGAGCTTAAAAAGATTTATAAGATACTTGACAGAGAGCTTCCCGACAGCGGAAAGGAGATTCTGCTGGTGCTTGACGCAACGACAGGACAAAACGCTGTTCAGCAGGCTAAAGAGTTTAAAGAAGCGGCGGATATAACGGGAATAATTCTGACCAAGCTTGACGGAACAGCTAAGGGCGGGATAACCTTTGCAATTAAAAACGAGTATAATATTCCCGTTAAGCTTGTGGGCGTAGGCGAGGGCATAGATGATATAGAGGCGTTTGACCCTCACGAATTTGTAAGCGGAATAATAGATGCTGAAGAAAAAGGTGCGGAAGAGTAAAACATAAAAAAACAGAGCCGATTTAAAAACGACTCTGTTTTTTTATAACTTGTTTGCCGAAAATCTTTTAAAGAACGGAATCAGCATACAGCCAACCGCGTTACCCAGAATAACCAATATTATATACGGAAGAAAGCTTGCCGCTTCGGCACAGCGGCTGATGAAGAAGTACGAAAAGTCAGCTATGCTGTGATTAAATCCGCAAAGAATAAATACCATAACGGGCAGAACAACGATAAAGAGAGAACCGATGTAATTTCCGTTTTGGCTTGTCCGTCTGTTGCCCTCAACGGCGGTGAACATAAGTATTCCGCAGAAGATTGCAAGAACGGCAATACTTGCAGGCGAGTCGGAAACTTTGGTCTGTATAATAATTTGGGCGCGGCTTGCGTAAGCTTCTTCGCCGAACCTTGTCAGGTTTAAAAGCCATCCGCCGAGAGCAGTACCCGTTATGTTACCGATAAGGGTAAGAATAACTTCTATAATATATGAAGGCGGACGCATAGCCATATATCCTGCTTTGCCGGTATAGAGACCCAACCGGAATGTAATAATCGCAAATAAGCCGAGGCTGAAAAGAAACGCCCCCGCAAGCGGAGAGTCGACCGAAAGATTTACGGCACATCCTATGCAAAGAAATACGCCAGACATTATTCCGTCCGCAAAATAAGATAAATTTTTGTTTTTCATTATTCAACTGTCCTTTTTCAAAATTTGTTTACGGCACATTATATCTATTATATAATTATAAGTTGAATTTGTCAACATTTTATTATGCGGGCGGACAAATTTTGTGTAGGTTTACAATAGATGTGTTACATTCCAAAATATTTTGTTACGAGATAAACTCATAACAAAATATTTCGGCAAAAAAAGAATAGCAAGTGAAACTTCTTTGTGTTATAGTTAATTCACCACAAAAAAACAAACAAAGGAGTCACTTGCTATGAATACTATAACACAAACTATGAGATTTAGACAAGCATTAATTAAATATTCTTTAAAACACGGTGTAACTAAAGCTGCAATTCGTTACAAAGTAAATCGTCAATATGTTTATCGTTGGCGTAAAAGATATGATGGAACTCTGCAATCTTTAGCCGATAAATCACACAGACCTCATCATCATCCAAATCAACACACACCGGAAGAACTAAAGCTAATCGCTAATATGCGCAAACGAAACCCACATGCAGGCTTAGTTGTCTTTTGGATTAAACTTCGTCAAAGGGGTTATTCTCGCTCTATAACCGGTCTTTATCGTATTCTACGCAAAATGGGACAAATGGCTATTAAACCACCTAATCCAAAATATATCCCAAAACCCTATGAGAAAATGCTTTATCCCGGACAAAGAGTTCAGATAGATGTTAAGGTTGTACCTACAGCCTGCATCGTCGGTGATGCGACAGGTAAGAAATTCTATCAATACACTGCTATTGATGAATACTCTCGTTTCCGGTATTTAGAGGCTTTTGAAGAACACAGTTCTTATTCATCAGCGGTGTTTGTGGAACATCTGATTAAAGCTTTTAAATTTCCAATAAAGTGCATACAAACAGACAATGGCATGGAGTTTACTAAAAAGCTTTCTGTTGGCAAGCAAACTCCAACAATGTTTGAAAGAGCATTACAAAGACATGGCATACATCATAAGCTTATACGTCCATTTACCCCAAGACACAACGGCAAGGTAGAACGTTCTCACAGAAAGGATAATGAATACTTCTATGCTACGCATAAATTTTATTCATTTGATGATTTTGCAAAACAACTAAAGGTGCATAACTATAAATACAATAAGTTTCCCATGCGTCCTCTTAACTGGCATTCTCCACAAGAGTATATCAATGCTTTTGTTAATGACGGTGAAATTTTTTAGAAAATGTGTAACACATCATTGACAAACCTACAAAAACGAGGTTTAAATTGACTTTATAAAAATTGAGTGATATACTGAAATTAAAGCAATTTGAAAAACGGAGCTATGGTTATGAAAAGATTCAGATATATATTTTTTGCCGCGTTATTGGCTATGATGTGGCTGGGGATTAATGTTTATGCAGATGAATATGACGGGTTGGATTTTGATTACGGAAGTGTGCTTGTGCAGTTAAAACCACAGATTACCGATGCTGTTTCAATGTGTTCAGACCCGTTTGAAGAATTGAATATCAGTGATGCAAAATGTATTTTCGGTGACGATACAAGCAGTATCAGTTTGTTTTCTGATAAAACAGAGCCTATTATATATGTACTTGATTTGGAAAATCC
>USLC01000010.1 GCA_900555375.1 uncultured Eubacteriales bacterium | reverse complement strand
GCGCGGCTGAGCACCGTGCCGGGCGTTGTGAACATTGAGCTTATGGCAGGCTGAGGCGTGCCTGAATAAACTGAAGTAGGGGGGGACCCTACTTCTTTTTTATTTGGGTGATAAAATGCTTATAGTTCAAAAATTCGGCGGAAGCTCGGTTGCGAACGCCGAAAGAGTAAACAATGTTGCAAGCCGTGTGGTTGAAACGGCGAGAGCAGGCAACGGCGTTGTGGTTGTTGTCTCGGCTCAGGGTGATACAACGGACGATTTGATTGAAAAGGCGGCGGAAATAAATCCCGGCGCGTCAAAGCGCGAGATGGATATGCTTCTGTCAAGCGGAGAACAGATTTCGATTGCTCTTTTGGCAATGGCTATCGAGAAGATGAATCACCCCGTTATTTCGCTTACGGGCTGGCAGGCAGGGTTTAACACAAACGCCGTATACAGCAACGCCAGAATCGGCAGAATCGATACCGAAAGGGTTCAGTCAGAGCTTGACCGCGGCAATATCGTTGTTGTTGCGGGATTTCAGGGGATAAACAAATATGACGATATTACCACTCTCGGCAGAGGCGGAAGCGATACATCGGCTGTTGCGCTTGCGGCGGCTTTAAATGCTGATAAATGTGAGATTTATACGGACGTTGACGGCGTGTATACCGCTGACCCGAGAATTGTTCCGAACGCAAAGAAGCTTGAAGAGATTACCTATGACGAGATGCTTGAACTGGCAAGCCTCGGTGCAAACGTGCTTCATAACCGTTCGGTGGAGATGGCAAAGAAATACAATGTTAAGCTTGAGGTTAAGTCAAGCCTTGAAAAGGTTGAAGGAACTGTTGTTAAGGAGGCTACTAACGTGGAAAAAATGTTAATCAGAGGTGTTACCAGAGACAATGATGTTGCAAGGATCGCCGTTATCGGCGTTGATAACATCCCGGGAATCGCTTTCAGAATATTCTCGGCTTTGGCAAAGGAAGATATAAATGTTGATATGATTCTTCAGTCGGTCGGCAGAAACGGAAAGAAGGATATTGCATTTACCGTTACCAAAAACCATATGGAAAAAACTCTTTCGGTTATCAATGACCTTAAGGGTGTGCTTAACTTTGAGGACGTAAATTGCCGCGATGATTTAAGCAAGGTTTCGATTGTAGGAGCGGGAATGGTTACCAATCCCGGCGTTGCCGCTAAGATGTTTGAAGCCCTTTTTGCAGCCGATATCAATATTCATATGATTGCCACTTCGGAAATCAAGGTTTCGGTTCTTATAAAGGTCGCAAATGCAGAGCGTGCGGTACAGGTTATCCACGATAAATTTAATATATAAAATAAATGCGGGTCTTTCAGGCTCGCATTTTATATAAAAGCATATGAAAAGGAGTGCACTATTATGATTAAAATTGCAATAGCCGGCTACGGCAATCTTGGCAGAGGTGTAGAATGTGCGATATCACAGAACCCCGATACAGAGCTTTACGGAGTGTTTACAAGACGTAATCCCGATGAAGTTAAAACATTGAAAGAAACCACAAAGGTTTTCAGCTTAAGCGATATAGAAAGCCATAAGGATAATATCGATGTTGTTATTCTTTGCGGCGGAAGCGCAACGGATTTGCCCGTTCAGACACCCGAGCTTGCAAAAAGCTTTAATGTAATCGACAGCTTTGATACCCACGCTAATATTCCGAAGCATTTTGCAAATGTTGACGCGGCGGCTAAAGCTGCGGGCAAGGTTGCTATGATTTCGGTCGGCTGGGATCCGGGTCTTTTCTCGCTCAACAGACTTTACGCGCAGGCAATTCTGCCCGACGGCAAGGATTACACATTTTGGGGCAAGGGCGTAAGCCAGGGACATTCGGACGCTATCCGCAGAATAGAAGGCGTTCTTGATGCGCGCCAGTATACGATTCCCGTGGACGCAGCATTGGAAGCGGTAAGAAGCGGTAAAAATCCTGAACTTACAACGAGAGAAAAGCATACGAGGGAATGCTTTGTTGTTGCGGAAGACGGTGCGGATAAGGAAAGAATCGAAAACGAGATTAAAACTATGCCGAATTATTTTGCTGATTATGATACAACGGTTCACTTTATTTCGGCAGAGGAGATGGAACGTGACCACAGCGGTATTCCTCACGGCGGATTTGTTATCAGATGCGGCAGTACGGGATTAAATAAAGAAAAAACGCATATAATCGAGTACAGCTTAAAACTGGATTCAAACCCCGAATTTACGTCTTCTGTATTGGTTGCTTATGCGCGTGCGGCGTACAGAATGAATAATGAAGGTGTAAGCGGCTGTAAAACGGTATTTGATGTTGCCCCGGCATATCTTTCACCGCTTTCCGGCGATGAGCTTAGAGCGCACGTTCTGTAAGACAGAGCTTATAATCGGTGCGGCGAGGTGTAAATAATCTCGCCGCATTTTTAGTTGGAGTGATTTTATGATAGAAACCGTTACAAATTTTGATTTGAAAATACTTGATTTTATAGCGGAGTATATGCATAATCCGTTTTTGGATAAGCTTATGCCGATTGTTACACGGCTTGGCTCTGCGGGAATTATATGGATAGTTATAGGAATTATACTGTTATTTTTTAAGCGGTATCGCAGAGCGGGAATATCGGTGCTTGCCGCATTGCTGCTTTCGCTGCTTTTATGCAATATAATTATAAAGCCGCTTGCTGCGCGCATACGTCCGTTTGATATAAATACGGCTGTGCAGCTTATCATCAAGGCTCCGTCCGACTATTCGTTTCCGTCAGGGCATACTTCGGCTGCGTTTGCGGCAAGTATAGCGGTGTTAATGGGCAAGCATAAAAGGATAGGAGTGTCAATGCTTGCGCTTGCGTTTATAATTGCATTTTCAAGGCTTTATCTTTATGTGCACTATCCGACAGATGTGCTTTGCGGAATGATTATAGGCACGGTCTGCGGAGTAATCGGATACTCGCTGACAAAGCTTATAGGTAAAAAGAAAAAGAGCGCTGCATATTAAGCGGCGCCCTTCTGCACTAAAATGATTACAGATTAAGAAAGTCATTGCGGTAGTTTACGCCGAAGTATTCGGCAAGTTCTTGCATTTCGGAATCCTTAATGGTATTTTTGCGCGGCAGATGAGCCGTAAGCATATAAATCTGAGCGGCTTTTTCGACCGTTTCAATAAGTCCGAAGGTCTCGTCAAGGTCTTTGCCCGCGCCGTAAATTCCGTGCATTCCCCATACAACAAGACGGAATTCTTTCATCTTTTCGGCGGTTGCCTCGCCTATTTCATTAGTTCCGCAAAGCATCCAGGGAAGAACGCCGATTCCGTCGGGAAATACAACGATACATTCGGTACACATCTCCCAAAGAGTGTGGGTAAACTTCTTTTCATCAAGCTCGTGAACATAGTTCATAGCAAGCGTGTTTGTGGGGTGCGAATGCATAACCACTCTGTTTTCGGGGTCAACCGAAAGCCTTGCCATATGGCTCATCAGATGCGACGGAAGCTCGCTTGTGAACTTTCCGCCGTCAGAGTATCCCCAAAGAAGCTCGGCAGTGGTGCCGTCGTTTGCAATACGGATTATTCCGAGGTTGTTTTCGGGGTCGGCCTCAACATTTTTAAAGTATTTGCCCGTACCCGTAACAAGAAAGTATTTGCCGATCAGGCTGTCTGCCCTAAAGCCTGTCGGAATTGTACGTATAATTTTTGTTGTATCAAGATATTCGGAAACTTCTGCCTCGTCAAGCATAAGGCTGATGTTTCCGCCGTTGCGCTCGTCCCAGCCGAGACGATACATATTGGATGTGGTGCTGCACATCTTTTTTAAAAACGGAGCTTCAAATATGTCTTTCATAATTATCTTTCCTCCAATACATTTTTTTCGTATGTTTTTACTTCGCCAAGATAGTCAATGCTTACGCCTTCGCGTGTTAAATACTCCTCCCATACATCGCCGAAAGGCATAGTCTTAAGCTCTTCGCTGCGAACCATAAGCGATGTAAAGTCTGAGCTGTCTTGTAACTCTTTAAGCGATGACGGCTCAAGCAGAGCATAAAGCAATGCCTTTTGAACGCTTCTGCCGCCGGTAATCCACGCCGAGATACGGTTGATTGACGCGTCAAAATAGTCGGTTGCGATAAAGACTTTATCGAGGGCGTCCGCGCGGATGATTTCCTTTGCTATCTCACGGGTTTCGTCGTCAAAAAGAACAACGTGGTCGCTGTCCCAGCGGACGGGTCGGGTTATATGCAAAGCCAAAGTGTCGTTAAAGAGCAACACGGATGAAATCTTGTCGGACACTACTTCCGTCGGGTGATAGTGTCCGTTGTCCATAAGCGGAGTAATACCCTTCTTTGCCGCATAGGTGAGACAGAATTCTGAAGAACCGACAGTGTATGACTCAAGACCTATGCCGAAGACTTTTGATTCAAGACAGGGAAAGACCTTAGTCTTGTCATACGGAACGGAAAGTATCTCGTCAAGTGATTTTTTGAATCTTGCACGGGGACCCAGCCTGTCTGACGGTATGTCTTTATATCCGTCGGGAATCCAGATGTTCATAACACAGGGAACGCCCGTTTCGTTTGCAAAGTATTCTGAAATTTCGATGCAGCGCTTTCCGTGCTCGACCCAAAACTTTCTGACGGTTTCATCGGGCGACGATAACGTAAGATTATCTTTTACCATCGGATGCGAGAAAAATGTGGGGTTAAAATCAAGACCCATATTTCTCTCTTTTGTAAACATCACCCATTTTTCAAAATGCTTTGGCTGAATTTTGTCCCTGTCGGCGTGTTCTCCGTCAAAGATGGCATAGCACGCGTGAAGGTTAAGCTTCTTTTTGCCGGGGATAAGACTGAATGCCTTGTCGATATCCGCCATAAGCTCTTCGGGCGTTGTTGCCTTTCCGGGATAATTGCCCGTTGCCTGAATTCCGCCGGATAATGCATCGGCGCTGTCAAAGCCGCCCACATCGTCGCCCTGCCAGCAGTGAATCGATACCGAAATATCCTTCAGGGTGTTCAAAGCCTTTTCGGTGTCAACACCGATTTTTGCGTATTTTTCCTTTGCGCTTTGGTAACTCATACTTCAATTTCCTCCATATCAAATGAATTTTTTATGAGGTCTCTTGCCTCGGTTAAATTTTTGCATTGTTTTAAATATATAAGCTGAGAAAGCATATTTCCTGCCGCCGTTGCCTCTGTCGGCCCCGCGACAACTCTTTTTTTGGTGTATACGGCGGTAAGCTCGTTTAAATAGCTGTCCTTTGAGCCGCCGCCGACTATATGAATATCGTTAACCGTTCTGCCCGTAAGCCTCTCTATCTCTGCAAGGGCGTTTGAGTACGAGCGCGCAAGCGAGTGATAAACGCTTGCAAGAACGCGGTCAAGCTCCATATCGGGTTCGCCAAAGTATGTTCTGATAGCCTCAATCATATTATCGGGTGCGGAAAACAGCTTATCGTTAACATCAAAGTATTTATAGTCGGTGCAGCTTTTTGCCTTATACATCATTTCGTCATATGTAAGCGAGCGTTTTAAGTCCTTGCGTATATTCTGAAGGAACCACATTCCGATGTAATTTTTAAGAAATCTGAAGCGGTATTCCACTCCTCCCTCATTGGTGAAGTTTGCATTTTGTGTTTCCTCGGTTATGAAGGGGGTTTTGCTTTCCGTTCCGATAAGGCTCCACGTGCCTGAAGAAATATACAAATCTCCGTCATTTAGCGGAGTTGCCGCAACTGCGCTTGCAGTGTCGTGGCTCGGTGCAAATATAACGGTGCTGTCAAACCCCGCAAAATCGCGCATTTCATCGGTAAAGCCGCCGATAACGCTTGCGGGAGGTGTCAGTTCTTTAAAGAGATGCTTAGGCAGACCAAGCTCTTCAATGATGACTTTATCCCATTCTTTAGAAATTGCGTTTACCATTCCCGTGGTTGAGGCGTTTGTGTATTCGTTTTTAATAATGCCCGTTAAGCGATATGAGAGGTAATCGGGTATCATCAGAAAGTACTCGGCATCGTTAAGCTTGCCCGAAAGCTTATCGGAGTACAGCTGATAAACCGTGTTAAAACTCATTTTTTGGATACCTGTCCGCTCGTACAAGATGTTCTGCGGAACAATCGCCTCGGCTTTGTCAACAACGCTGTCTGTTCGACTGTCGCGATAGCAGAAGGCGGGCAGAAGTTCTTTTTTGTCCTTGTCGAGAAGAACATAGTCTACGCCCCACGTGTCAATGGCTATTGTCTTTGGAATTTTGTCAAGCTCGGCGCATTTTTTGATTCCTGTCTTTACTTCAAAGAAAAGCTTTTCCAAATCCCAGCAGAGGGAACCGTTTTGTTTTACAAACCCATTGTCAAAACGATAAATTTCTTCAAAGACAAGACAGCCGTCTTCAACGTGACCGAGAATGTGTCTGCCGCTTGACGCGCCTATGTCTATTGCCAGACAATATGTCATTTATATCACTTCCTTACAATTAAAATTTATATTAAAACTACCTTGATTATATCAGGCGGAAAGGCGGATTTCAAGGACGGCGTTTTGCTAAAAAAGTGTCCTTATTTGCAAAATATAAAATATTGTGGTATAATAGGGTTATAAAAGACGTATAAGAGTTTAAGTTAAGAATTTTTGTGTATGAAAGTCATATAAAGGCAAGGCAAAGGGGCGATAATTGTGAACCATGAGATATTGGACAAGCTGATTCCTTTAACAGAGGAAGAGAAAAAGCTGATAAGCGGCAGAAAAGAGATAAACCGCGTTTTGTATATGGAAAGCGGCAAAAATGTAATCAACAGCAAAAAACTTCTTGAACAAGGGAAGCTTATTACTATTCGTCCGCACACAAGATTTGTGCACTTTCCCCCGCACGTTCACGATTATATCGAGGTTGTGTATATGTGCTGCGGCACGACGCGGCATATAATAAACGGTGACACAATCGACTTAAAAGAGGGCGAGCTTTTGTTTTTAAGCCGAAACGCAACGCAAGAGATTATGCCCGCGGGCAAGTATGATATAGCGGTTAACTTTATTGTTATGCCGCAGTTTTTTGACCGAACCCTTGCGATGCTTACCAATGAGGAAACCCCGATAAAAAGCTTTCTGACTGACTGCCTTAAAAACACCGATTCAAGCACGCCGTATCTTTATTTTAAGGTCAGCGACGTTTTGCCGATTCGCAATCTTGTTGAAAACCTTGTGTGGAATCTGATTTATAAAGAGCCGAACAAGCGGCAGATAAACCAGAATACGATGGGGCTTTTGTTTTTGCTTTTGCTGAACTATACCGAGAGGCTTGAATACAAAAATAAAGATGACGAGCTTATAATAAACGTTTTGAGATATGTGGAAGAAAACTACGTAAACGGTTCGCTTACCGAGCTTGCCGAGTCTCTTCATTATGAATTTGCGTGGCTCTCGCGCGAGATAAAAAACAGAACGGGCAAAAACTATACCCGGCTTGTGCAAGAGCGGCGGCTGGCTCAGGCAGAATTTTTGATAAAAAATTCCGATATAAAAATTTCCGAGATAGCGCGGCAGACGGGATATGACAACATCAGCTACTTTCACCGTCTTTTTAACAAGACGTATAAAATGACCCCCAAAAAATACCGCGATTTAATACGAAACAATAAATAATGCACAGGCATATCCGACAGGGTTTGGTATAATGAACCTACAGCGTGTATGCCGAATTTTATTTATTTGTTTGTTTTGACAAAATTTTCACAAAAGCGGTATGTTGAGGCAAACTCCTATTGACATTGTAGGAGTTTGTGATATAATTACGGTAAAAGAAAAGTTTTAAGAGGAGTGAAAAGCCAAAATGATGATTTCGTCAAAGGGCAGATATGCGCTTAGGGTTATGCTTGATATGGCAGAGCAGCACAGTGCGGATAACATTCGGCTTAAGGACATAGCCGAAAGGCAGAATATTTCAAGAAAGTATCTTGAAAGTATTATGACGGTACTTTGCAAAAGCAATCTTGTTAAAAGCTCGCTCGGCAAAGACGGTGGATATAAGCTTGTTAAGCCGCCCGACGAATACTCGGCGGGTGAGATATTAGAGGCGGTCGAGGGCGAGCTTGTGCCCGTTGCCTGCCTTGCAAAAGACGGCAAGAAGTGCAGCGGCGCAGATTCGTGCTATACCCTTCCCTTCTGGGAGGGGCTTGAAAAGCAAATCAACACCTATGTAAGCAGCTTTACTTTGCAGAATTTGCTTGACGCAAGAAAAAACACATCGGACTGTCATTGCGCCGGAGATAACGCGGAAAAAACAGAAAAGAAGGATGTTAGCTATGAAAAATAAAAATTTGTTAGAGGTAAAAAATCTTTATGTAAGCGTAGGAGAAAAAGAGATTCTTCACGGGGTAAATCTGTCGGTGGCTGCTGATGAAACTCACGTGCTGATGGGACCTAACGGAACGGGAAAATCAACTCTCGGTTACGCGATTACGGGCAACCCGACATACGAGGTAACCAAAGGCGAGATTCTGTTTGACAGCGAGAATATAACGGATATGCCCGTAAACGAGAGGGCAAAGAAGGGGATATTCTTATCCTTTCAGAATCCTTTGGAGGTTCCGGGCGTTACTTTAAGCGCATTTATACGCAGTGCGCTTGAGCAAAAGACGGGAAGCCGCCTGCGCCTGTGGGATTTTAAAAAGAAGCTCAGCGAGACTATGAAGCTTTTGGATATGGATGAATCGTATGCTGACCGTGATTTAAACGTGGGATTCTCGGGCGGCGAAAAGAAAAAGGCAGAGATTTTACAGATGCTTATGCTTGAGCCTAAGCTTGCAATCTTAGACGAGACGGATTCGGGTCTGGATGTCGATGCCGTGCGCACGGTCTCAAACGGAGTGAAGCTTTTCAGAGAGAGAGTTCACGGCTCGCTTCTGATTATAACGCACAGCACAAGAATCCTTGAGGCGCTCAGCGTTGACGCCGCTCACGTTATGGAAAACGGCGTTATGGTAAGAGAGGGCGGCGCAGAGCTTGTGGAAGAGATAAATGAGAACGGCTTTGCGGCAATAAACGAGGACTAAATTTCGATTGAAACGGGTGAGAAATATGAAAGAAAAAAGCCGTATTGCGGATATAGACCGCAGCATCTATGATATTCGCGATAAAGAGAACGACGCTTATCGAATGAAAGAGGGTCTCACGCCCGAGATAATAGATAAGCTGTCAAAAGAGAAGGACGACCCTGTGTGGATGCAGCAGTTCAGACTGGAGTCTTTGCAGATATATAACGAGATGCCTGTGCCTGATTGGGGACCGTCTCTTGTCGGACTTGATATAGAGCATATTGCCACGTATGTCCGTCCCAAAACCGATATGAAAAATGACTGGAAGGACGTTCCGCAGGACATAAAGGATACGTTTGACCGTCTCGGCATCCCTCAGGCAGAGCGCAAGTCGCTTGCGGGGGTAGGGGCGCAGTATGATTCGGAGCTTGTGTATCATAATGTAAGAGAAGACGTGGCGGCAGAGGGCGTTGTCTATATGGATATAGAAAGCGCAATGAAGGGCGAGTACGCCGCTATGGTAAAAAAATATTTTATGAAGCTGGTAACCCCGCGCGACCATAAGTTCGCCGCGCTTCACGGCGCGGTGTGGTCGGGAGGCTCGTTTGTATATGTGCCCAAGGGCGTGCATCTGTCTATTCCGCTTCAGTCTTACTTCAGGCTGAACGCAAAGGGCGCGGGACAGTTCGAGCATACGCTTATAATAGTTGACGAGGGGGCAAGCCTGCACTTTATAGAGGGCTGTTCAGCCCCGAAGTACAATGTGGCAAACCTCCACGCGGGCTGCGTTGAGCTTTATGTTAAAAAGAACGCCAAGCTGAGGTACTCTACGATAGAGAACTGGTCAAAAAATATGTATAATCTTAACACAAAGCGCGCATTGGTCGAAGAGGGCGGAACGATTGAGTGGATTTCAGGCTCCTTCGGGTCACACGTCGGCTGCCTTTATCCGATGAGCATATTAAAGGGCGATAATTCCAAAACAGAGTTTACGGGCGTGACCTTTGCCGGAAGCGGACAGAATCTTGATACGGGCGCAAAGGTTGTTCACGTCGGCAAAAACACAAGCTCGTTTATGAATACGCGCTCAATCAGCAAGGACGGCGGAATCAGCACCTTCCGCAGCAGCGTGGTTGTGGAGAAGAGCGCCGCGGGCGCAAAATCTTCGGTTTCGTGCCAGTCGCTTATGCTTGATTCACAGTCGCGCTCTGATACTGTTCCGGCTATGGACATACGCACAAAGGACGCGGCGATAGGCCACGAGGCAAAAATAGGCAGCATCAGCGGCGAAGCGGTGTTTTATCTGATGAGCCGCGGAATGAGCGAGGAAGACGCGCGTGCGCTTATAGTAAGCGGATTTGCCGACAATGTTTCAAAAGAACTGCCTGTTGAATACGCGGTTGAGATGAATAATCTTATTCGCCTTGAGATGAAGGGCAGCATAGGCTGACGCAGAAAGGGGCTTTAGATATGTCAAATACAATTCAGATAAACAAGCTGCCGACGATGACGTGGAATCGGCTTAAGGTAAACTCGGCTGAGGTTGAGTGGAACGATAAAAAGACGGCATTCCTCGGCGAAGACAAATTCTCTGTCGGGTGCGAAGAGGAAGTACCGCCGATAAGGCTTGATTTGTCGGACGAGGGGGCAGAGTACAGCGAAAAGTTGATTTCCGCGGACGTTAAAGAGGACGGGGCGGTTACGATATTTGAGGTCTGTACGGCTAAAAATCCTTTTCTGGTAAAAATGAAGCTTAAGGTGGGCAAGTGCGCGACAATACGCTTGGTTCAGCTGCTTAATCCGTCGGGCGGGGCAATGCTTCGCCACGAGACTGAGGTTGACTGTGCCGAAAATTCAAAAATAGAGCTTATAACCATTATGCTTGGAAACGGCGGAGTATACTCAGACAATTTGATTGAGCTTAAAGGAGATAAAAGCGAGCTTAAAACCGAAGTCGCATATTTAGGAAGAAACAGCAGTAAAATCGATTATAACATAACGGCAAACCATTACGGCAAGTCAACAAAAAGCGATATATATGCCGCGGGTGCGCTGATGGAGGCGGCACAAAAAGTCTTTCGCGGAAGCATAGATTTTAAAAACGGTTCGACCGACTCTGTCGGAAGTGAGAACGAGACGGTTCTGATGCTTGGCGATGACGCGGTGAACAAAACAATTCCGCTGATTTTGTGCGCCGAAGAAAACGTTGAGGGTACTCACGGGGCAACAATAGGCGAGCTTGACAAAGAAACGCTGTTTTATTTTGAAAGCCGCGGCATAGCCAAGGCAGAGGCGGAAAATATTATGGCGCGTGCCGCCGTGGAAAGACTTATCAGACTGGCAAACGACGAAGAGTTTGAAGAACGCGCAGAAGGTGCGCTTGACGCAGAATTATGCAAAAAAGAGGACGGAGAACAAAATGACTGAGAATTATAAAAAAGATTTTCCGCTGCTTATGCAGAACAAAACGGTTTATATAGACAATGCCGCCACAGCGCAGAGACCGCAAAGCGTGATAGATGCAGAGACGGATTTTTACACAAAGTACAACGCAAATCCTATGCGCGGAATATATAAGCTCAGCGTTGAAGCAACCGAAGCATACGAGAGGGCGCGCACGGCTGTTCAAAAATTTATCGGTGCAGAATCGGCGGACGAGATAATATTTACAAGAAACACAACAGAGAGTATAAACCTTATTGCGTACAGCTACGGCTTAAATAACGTGGGCGAGGGCGACGAGGTTCTTGTCTCGATAGCAGAGCATCACAGCAACCTGCTCCCGTGGCAGACAGTATGCAGACAAACGGGCGCAAAGCTTAAGTTTATCGAGTGCGAGGCAGACGGAAGTATTGACCTTGACAAGGCGGCTTCGATGATTGGCGGCAAAACAAAAATTGTTGCTATGACGCAGCTGTCAAATGTTCTGGGCAGAGAATATCCAATAAAAGAGCTTGCCGCGGCGGCACACAGGGTCGGCGCGGTAATGGTGGCTGACGGTGCACAAAGTACGCCGCATATCCACGTGAATGTAAGCGAGCTTGGGGTTGACTTCTTTGCATTTTCGGGACACAAGCTGTACGGACCTATGGGGATAGGCGTGCTGTACGGCAGAAAAGAGCTTCTTGACAAGATGCCGCCGTTTTTGACCGGCGGAGAAATGATAGAGTCGGTCACACGTGATTCGGCTGTGTTTGCCGAAGTACCGCATAAGTTTGAGGCGGGAACGGTCAACGCGGCGGGGGCTGTTGGCTTAAAGGCGGCAATAGATTATGTAAATTCAATAGGCTTTGACAAGATCCACAGCCGCGAGCTTGAAGTGTCAAAATACGCATTTGACAGACTTAAAGAAGCGAACGGGATAAATATAATCGGCGCGGCAGAGGCAGACAAGCACAACGGCATTATTACCTTTACGGTTGACGGTGTTCACCCCCACGATGTAAGCGAGATTTTGGCGTCGGATAATATTGCTGTGCGCGCGGGGCATCATTGCGCACAGCCGCTTTTGAAGCATCTCGGTTATCGCGCAACGGTTAGGGCAAGCTTTGCCTTTTATAACACAAAAGATGATGCGGATAAGTTTTTAGAGAGTGTTTCTTCTGTCAGGAGGCGTATGGGATATGGAAAATAGAAATTTTTATAATGAGATTTTGACCGAGCATAATATGCGGCCCGATTTTAAACACGATTTAAAGGACGCGGATATTGTGCTTGACGGAGTAAACCCAAGCTGCGGCGACGAGATTCAGCTTAAGCTTAAAACCGACGGAGACATAATAACCGACGGAGCGTTTGTGGGCGACGGCTGTGCGATTTCTCAGGCGTCGACCGATATTATGCTTGGAATGGTAATAGGCAAAAAGAAAGAAGAGGCGGTAAGGCTTGGCGATATATTTATGCGTATGATTCGAGGCGAGGCGTCAGAAGAAGAGATAGAAAGCCTTGAAGAGGCATCCGCTTTGCGTGATATCTCGCATATGCCGGCAAGGGTTAAATGCGCTATGCTGGGCTGGCGCACTCTGTCCGAGGCGCTGAAATAAAGCCCCTCGGCAATTTAAACTTATGTATATGATGCCACAATCTGTCTTTGATGTTGCAAAATCACCATAATTTGTAAAATAATTTATTACTTTTTTAACAAATGTCCGAATATTGCGGTAAAATGGTCGGTTTTGTTGACAAAATTGGTATATTGTGGTATTATAAGATAAAAGCAGTACAATATTAATATATTAAAAGGAGAGTCAGATTAAGATGAAGAAGACACAAAAGATTTTATCAGCCGCACTTTCTGCGGCGCTGGTACTTTCGGCAATGGCGGTTCCTGCTTTTGCCGACGGGGAAACTGAGGTAACACCTCCTGCTACTACGGAAACAGGCGGCACAACCATAGTCAAAGGCGAAGGTGAAGGCGGTGCAGAAGGTGGAAGCAGCGAAGAAATACCTGTTGCGGAAACAAAAGCGGCTCAGATAGGCGATGAAAAATATGATACTGTTAAAGATGCTGTTGATGCAGTGGCAAGACGGCTGAAATAAAGCTCTTGAACGATGTGACCGAGAGTATCAATATCCCGAGTGGAGTTACCGTTACACTTGACTTAAATGACAAGAATATTAACGTTAATACAGAGAGTGCTATCATTAATAAAGGTACTTTGACGGTAAAGGGTAATGGTAATGTATCGGCTTCGGGGGCTCAACACGCTGCAGTTGCAAACTTCCCCGATGCTTCGGCAACATTGAACGGCGGAACATATATATCTGCTAATTGGTATGTAATCAAGAACCTCGGCACTATGGTTATTGACGGCAAAGTGTCAGTTAAAAAGCCTGACGGAAGCACAGACACATCAAGTTTGGTTGACAACGGCTGGG
>USLC01000009.1 GCA_900555375.1 uncultured Eubacteriales bacterium | reverse complement strand
CCCAAGGGAAATATCCTGTTCGACAACGTAAGCTTTGAATATCCCGACGACCACAACAAGGTGCTGAAAAACTTAAATCTTTCCATTAAATCTGGCGAAAAAATCGCAATCGTCGGACCGTCGGGCGGAGGAAAAACCACGCTTTGCAATCTTATTCCGAGGTTTTATGACCCGACCGAAGGAATAGTCACAATTGACGGAAAGGATATAAAAAAGGTTACGCTTAAAAGCCTGCGCAAGAATATAGGAATGGTTCAGCAGGACGTATATCTGTTTTCGGGAACCATATACGAAAATATTCATTACGGCAGACCGGACGCAAGCAGAGAGGAAGTAATCGCCGCGGCGAAAAATGCCGGTGCGGACGAGTTTATTCAAGAGCTTAAAAACGGATATGACACCTACGTGGGCGAGCGCGGCGTTAAGCTTTCGGGCGGACAAAAACAGCGCATAAGTATAGCGAGGGTGTTTTTAAAAGACCCGTCAATCATAATTCTTGACGAGGCAACATCGGCTTTGGATAATGTTTCCGAGCGCCACGTGCAAAAGGCAATATCAGAGCTTATCAAAAACCGTACCACGTTTATTGTTGCGCACAGACTGTCAACAATCCGCGATGCCGACCGCATAGTTGTTATGGACAAGGGCAGATGTGCGGAACTTGGCACATATGACGAGCTTATGGAGAAAAAGGGCAGATTTTATGAATTGAAGAAACTGAGCGATATCGGCGCGGCGAATGAATAAAAAAGGTTTGTTATGCGGATAAAACTTATTTAAATGTTAAATTTAGGTAACAAATTATCAGAAGATATTGTATTTTTTATTAAATTGTGCTATAATTTACAAAAATATAAAAGCAATATCCGTTAATATAATTGATTGGAGGAGAATTATTGTGAACAAGAATTTTAAGAGAACGGTTGCCGCTGTCTGCGGAATGTTAATGCTTTCGGGCACGGCTTTGGCAAGACCCGTTACCGACCCCGCCGAAAAGGAAAAATATCATAACTTTGAGAATTATTCGTGGACGATGGTAAAAGGCTATGATGTACATAAAGACGAAGCAACGGGGGCGATTACCTTTAAATCGGAGATTGATTTTGAGGGTGAAAAACCCGCAAACGAAAACTTAATGTTTTTGATAGATGATGAGACGGGTGTTTCGGTCAAAGAGTACTTCTCGCCCGATTTGGACGCCTTCACGGACGGAAGTCAGCCGTGGATAAAAATATATATCGACAACGGCGTTCTTAAAGATTACGAAGACAAGAAAACAAATACTGTTCATATCGCATACATAGACGAGACCGCGGCGTCTGTTTCGTCATTTCCGTCACCCGAGACGCGGGCGGCGATAAACCGCTTAAAAGAGCTTGAAATTATGGTCGGCGATGAGAACGGTGATTTTGAACCGATTAGGCTTTTAACCCGTGCCGAGCTTGCGAAAATCGCGGTTAAGCTGACCGCGGATGACGGCGCTGTCACCGATGAGACCGAGGCGCCCTTCACCGATGTTTCAAAAGAGGATTGGGCATATCCTTATGTTGCGGCGGCGAATAAGCTTGGAATAATGAAAGGAAATGCGGACGGAACATTTTCGCCCGACAGCGTTGCCGATACAAACGAGATTATAAAGGTTATGATGAGCCTTACGGGATATGACAGATTTGCGGAGTTAAACGGCGGATATCCCGACGGATATATTAAAGCGGCAGAGCGGTACGGACTTATAAAAGACGGAAGCGCAGCATATGCCGACGTAACAAGAGAAACCGCGGCAAGGCTTATAAACGCCACGCTTGACCTTCCTCTTATGAAGCAGTCTTCGGACGATGAAGAGCTGTTTGTGATTATGGACGGAAAGTCGAAAGAATTTCCGCTTGAGACAATTTCTACCGTAAAATTCGGCGGAAGATAACACCTACCCGGGACTTGTGTTATACGGATTTTACACTTGCCGCAGGATAAATTGACAAAATACTCAACAAAATAAGGTTTTTGCATCGCGAAAGCCTTATTTTATTATAAAAATCTTAAATAATTTGTAAATTCACTTGTAATAATGATAAATTTGTGTTATTATTATAATCATTGAAATATTATAATAAGGGATGATTTTACCTATGAAAGAAAAATTGGCAAAGATAAAATCTATGGCAGAAGAAGCCTTAAGCTCTGCCAAAACACTCGACACCCTCGAAGAACTCAGAGTTAAGTTCCTCGGCAAAAAGGGAGAGCTTACCGCCGTTATGAAGGGAATGGGCGCACTCTCGCCCGAGGACAGACCCAAAATCGGTCAGCTTGCCAACGAGGTGCGTGATTTTATCGGCTCTGCACTTGACGAGCAGAAGGAGAAGCTTCTTGCCGCCGCGGAAGAGCAGAAAATAAAAGACGAAACAATTGACGTTACCATTCCGGGCAACCGTCCGAAGAAGGGCGGCAAGCATCCGCTGACATCGGTTCTTGACGACCTTAAGGATATATTTATCGGTATGGGATTTTCTATCGTGGACGGCCCCGAGGTTGAGCTGGACTATTATAATTTTGAGGCGCTTAATATCCCCAAGGACCACCCGGCAAGAGATACGCAGGATACCTTTTATATAAACGATAATGTGGTTTTAAGAACGCAGACCTCGCCTGTTCAGGTCAGGACGATGGAAAAGCAGAAGCCGCCTATCAGAATTATTTCCCCCGGCCGTGTATACAGAAGCGACGCGGTTGACGCGACCCATTCGCCGGTATTCCATCAGGTAGAGGGATTGGTTATAGATAAGGGAATCACAATGGCTGACCTTAAGGGTACGCTTGAGCTTTTTGCAAAAAAGCTGTACGGTGAAAATACGCGGCTGCGCTTCCGTCCGCACCACTTTCCGTTTACAGAGCCGAGCGCAGAGGTTGATATCTCGTGCTTTAACTGCGGCGGAGAAGGCTGCCGTATCTGTAAGGGCGAAGGCTGGATAGAAATCCTCGGCTGCGGAATGGTTCACCCCAAGGTTCTTCAAAACTGCGGCATAGACCCCGACGTTTACTCGGGATTTGCCTTTGGTATAGGCCTCGAGCGTGTAACGCAGTTCCGTTACGACGTTACCGATATGCGCTTGTACTATGAGAATGACGTTCGTTTTCTCAGCCAGTTTTAAGGAATAGGAGGGTTATACAGATGAAGTTACCATTATCTTGGCTTAAAGATTATATGAATACAGACGGCATCGAGCCTGCGGAATATATGCACAAAATGACGATGTCGGGTTCTATCGTGGAGGGCATCGAAAATGCCGCTTCGGAATTTAAAAATGTTGTTACGGGTAAAATTGTTAAGATAGACAAACACCCCGATGCGGACAAGCTTGTTGTGTGCAAGGTTGATGTCGGCGAGGGAGAGCCGACTCAGATCGTTACCGGGGCGAAAAATGTTTTTGAGGGGGCGGTTGTCCCTGTCGCAAAGCATAAAAGCACGCTTCCCGGAGGGGTTAAAATTACAAAGGGAAAGCTCCGCGGCGTGGAAAGCTTTGGTATGATGTGCTCTACCGATGAGCTTGGAATTTCAGAGGAAAGAGCAACGGGAATCCTTATTCTTCCCGATGACACGCCGATTGGCGAGGATATAGTTAAGGTCCTCGGCCTGGATGAGGACATTGCAGAGTTTGAGATTACCTCAAACCGCCCCGATTGTATGAGCATTATCGGTCTTGCGCGTGAGACGGCGGCAACGTTTAACCGTCCCTTTTCGGTTCATACGCCCGAGGTTAAAGAAAATTCCGAAAACGCGGCAGACTATGCCTCGGTCGAGATTAAAAATACCGACCTTTGCAGCCGTTATGTGGGCAGAGTTGTAAAAAATGTAAAGATTGCCCCCTCGCCCGAGTGGATGCAAAAAAGGCTTAAAGCGTGCGGAATACGTGCGATAAACAATGTTGTTGACATAACAAATTATATTATGCTTGAGTACGGTCAGCCTATGCACGCATATGACCTTGACCACGTTGAGGGCAAAAAAATTATTGTAAGAAACGCCGAAGAGGGCGAAAAGCTTGAAACGCTTGACGACCAGCCGAGAACCCTCGGCTCGGCTATGATAGTTATAGCCGATGAAAAGCGCGCAATAGGTGTTGCGGGCGTTATGGGCGGCGCAAATTCAGAGGTTTGCGATGCGACAACAACGGTTTTGTTTGAATCGGCAACCTTCAATGCGGCGGCTGTCCGCAAGGGCGCAAAGGCTCTCGGAATGAGAACCGACGCGTCTGCGCTGTTTGAAAAGGGTCTTGATACCGAAAACTGCTTAAATGCGATTAACCGCGCCTGTGAGCTTATGAACGAGTTTGGCGCAGGTGAGGTTGTAGGCGGAGTAATAGACGAATATCCGATAAAGAAACACGTGAAGGTTCTGCCATTTGAACCCGAAAAAATGAATAAGTTTTTGGGTATGGAAATTCCCGAGGCGGATATGATTGAGATGCTTGCCCGTCTTGAATTTAAGGTTGAGGGCGGACACGTCAGCGTTCCGACTTTCAGAGCGGATATTGAGGGAATGGCGGATATAGCCGAAGAGGTTGCAAGAATTTACGGATACGAAAAAATTCCGACAACTCTTATGCGCGGCGAGATGGTTGCGGGCGGAAAGACTCCCGTTCAGAAGCTTGAAGACACCGTCAGAACCGAACTTGCCGAGTCGGGACTTTATGAGATAATAACCTATTCTTTTATCGACCCGAAGGAAAACGCGATGGTAAGAATTCCCGAGGATGACAGCAGAAATAACTTTGTGCGCATAACCAATCCTCTCGGAGAAGAGAACAGCGTTATGAGAACGGATATGACCTCGTCTGTTATGAAGATACTGCGCACCAACTACACGCGCAGAAATCCGCAGGCGGCGGTGTTTGAGATAGGAACCGTGTTTACCCCGATTTCCGGCGAGCCTCTCCCCGCAGAGACAAAGGTGATTGCGGCGGGAATGTACGGAGAGTGTGACTTTTACGATATAAAGGGCATAGTCGAGAATCTTCTTGATACGGTGGGAATACACGACTATGAATTTTCTGCCTGCAAGGATAACCCCACATTCCACGGCGGCCGCTGCGCAAGTGTTTCGGCAAGCGGCGAAAGCCTTGGCGTGATAGGACAGATTCATCCGTCCGTATGTGCAAACTTTAAAATCGATGCGGAGGTTTATGCCGCATTCATAGATTTTGAGGCAATAGTTAAGCTGTTTGATATGAGCAAGCACTATAAGGCTCTGCCGAAGTTCCCTGCGATAACGCGCGATATAGCCGTTACCGTTGACAAAGAGGTTGAAGTGGGAGAGATAGCAAAAATTATTAAAGAGCACAGGGCAAATATAATCGAGGATTATAAATTGTTTGATATCTATGAGGGCGTTCAGGTCGGACACGGCAAAAAGAGCGTTGCGTTTTCGGTTATATTCAGAGGGGCAGACAAGACCCTGACCGATGATGATGTAAACCCCGTTACCGAAAAGATATTGAAAGAGCTTGAGGATAAGCTCGGCGCGAAGCTCAGATAGATTCGGGGTTTAATAATAAAAAAGAAAGGCATTGGTGAAAGCATATGGATTTTAATAAAAACAATGATTTCGGAAATACGGTAAAATTCGATGTAAAGGCTGAAAAGCCGATGGAGCCTCACGAAATTCTGATAAGGGTTCATAATGCCTTGAAAGAAAAGGGCTACAATCCCATAAATCAGATTGTGGGCTATATCCTGTCGGGAGACCCCTCCTATATTACGTCTCATAACAGCGCGCGAAGCTTGATTCGCCGTCTGGAAAGAGATGAAATACTGGAAGAGCTTGTCACGTTTTATGTTGAGCATAACACAGACGAGACAGCCGACAACAAATAAGTGAGTGTAAACACCGTTTTGATGCCCGAAAGCCGCGGCGCAAAACGGTGTTTTTTGAATTTGTTACCAATTTGTTATATTTAAAGATAAACTATTGATTGACATTTATACGGATTTATGATATCATATACCTATATTTATGCCGAGGGGAGAAAAGAAAATGGATTCTGACGACAGTGACACAAACGGTAATAAGTTTAATATACCTTTTTCTTTGATGACGGCATATTTGCGCTGTGCAGTTTGTTTGCAGAGCAAATGTGTCTTTTTGCGTATTTAGCATAGGTTTTAAAGAAAAATAAATATTTTTAACGGAGATGGTATATTTTAATGGAAAATTATTTTTCGTACGTTGCGGCAATGGTTATACTGCTTGTTTTTTCAGCATACTTTTCCGCTACCGAAACCGCATATTCGTCACTTAACAAGACCAGACTGCGTATGCTTGCCGAAAACGGCGACAAGAGGGCGGCAACCGCTCTTGCTCTGTCAGAAAATTACGACAAGCTTATATCCACCGTTTTGGTCGGAAATAATATAGTAAATATCTCGCTTGCGTCGCTCGGCACGGTATTTTTTGTAAAGCTGTGCGGGGGAGAAGCGGGCGCCACGTATTCGACAATTATTATTACAATAGCGGTGCTGATTTTCGGCGAGATTTCGCCCAAGAGCATAGCCAAAGACTGCCCCGAGCAGTTCGCTGTGTTTTCCGCGCCGTTTTTAAGGCTGCTTATCATCATTCTTACGCCGATAAACGTTTTGTTTTCCGCGTGGAAAGCGCTGCTTGCAAAAATATTTCACTTAAATGCCGAGACAAAGATGTCTCAGGAAGAGCTGAGACTGCTGGTTGATGAGGTTCAGCAGGACGGGGCAATCGATGAAAACGAGGGCGAGCTTTTAAAAAACGTAATAGAGTTCACGGGAATCGAGGCAGAGGATATTCTTACGCACAGGGTTGATCTTGAGGCGGTATCGATTGATGCGGGCAAGGACGAAATCGCAGAGGTGTTTTCCACCTCAAAGTTTTCGCGCATACTTGTCTACAGCGAAAATATCGACAACATTGTCGGGGCGATTCACATAAAGGATTTTTATACTGCCAAGGGTATCACGGGTAAGCGCGTTGAGGACATAATCACACCCGTAATATTTGTTCTCCGCAACGAGAAAATCAATGAGATGCTTCAAAAGCTGCAAAAAAGCAAGTCTCACCTTGCAGTTGTTCTTGACGAGTACGGCGGAACTTACGGAATCGTCACTATGGAGGATATTCTGGAGGAAATTGTGGGTGAAATATGGGATGAGCACGATGAGGTAATCGAGCCCGTCCGTAAGTGTGGCAAGGATATATATCTTGTAAGCGGACATATGGACTTTGACGATTTCTGCGAGTATTTTTCCATCGATGCAGAGTCGGAGAGCACATCTTTGAGCGGCTGGGTAATGGAGAAGCTTGAAAAGGTTCCCGAGAAGGGCGAAAGCTTTGACTATGAAAATATGACCGTAACGGTTGCGAAGGTTGACAATCATCGTATTGAAGAGGTAAAGGTGCTTTGCCATCCGAGTGAGCAGCAGGAAGACAATAAAGAAAATGAATAAGAAAAATAAATTAATGGGAGAGTAAAATGGAGAGAGAAAAATTTGGCTCGCGGTTGGGATTTATACTTATATCGGCGGGCTGTGCAATCGGTCTCGGAAACGTATACAGATTTCCGATAACCACGGGGGCATATGGCGGTGCGGTTTTTGTGCTTATATATGTATTGTTTTTAATTCTGCTCGGGATTCCGGCAATGACGGCAGAGCTTGCCGTCGGCAGAGCGAGCAAGAGAAGTATAGCGTCATCGTTTGAGGTGCTTGAAAAGCCGGGTCAGAAGTGGCATTTTATGAAGTATCTGGGCATAGGCGGAAATTATCTTCTTATGATGTTCTACACCGTTATATCGGGATGGATGCTTGTTTACTTTTTTAAGTATTTGTCGGGTTCGATTATGAACGTGCCGAACGCCGAGCTTCCCGCTCATTTCGGCGCAATGGTTACAAATACGGGGCTTAATATTGTCTCAACGCTGGGCGTAATTCTGATTTGCTTCGGGATATGCTCTCTCGGGCTTCAAAACGGCGTTGAAAGAATAACAAAGGTTATGATGATAGCACTGTTTGTGCTTATGCTTGGTCTTGCAATCTATTGCTGCACGCTTTCAAATGCAAAAGAGGGATTAAGATTTTATCTTGTGCCTTCGATTGAGCATTTAAAGGAGGCAGGTGTGTGGACGGTGGTTACATCGGCTATGGGTCAGGCATTCTTTACCCTGTCTATAGGTATGGGCTCTATAGCCATCTTCGGAAGTTACATTGACAAAGACCGCCGCCTTCTGGGAGAGTCGCTGACCATCGTATCTCTCGATACGCTTGTCGCGATAATGTCGGGGCTTATTATCTTTCCCGCGTGCTTTACTTATAACAACGGCGTTACTGCCGATGCGGGAAGCGTAGGGTCAAGCTTTTTGTTTACAACGCTGTCAAGCATATTCAACACAATGCCGGCCGGAAGAATAATAGGTTCGCTTTTCTTCCTGTTTATGATATTTGCATCATTCTCGACGGTTATAGGCGTGTTTGAGAATATAATGTCATTCTGGATAGAGCTTACAAAGTTCAGCCGTAAGCAGATAGCGGCGATAAACATTTGTCTGGTGTTTGTTTTATCGCTGCCCGCGGTGCTTGGAAACAATATGTGGTCATTTATTCAGCTTGGCGGAAAATCGCTGATGGATTTAGAGGATTTTGTTATAAGCAACAATGTACTTCCTCTCGGTTCGTTCTTCTATGTGATATTCTGTACTTATAACAAGCACGGATGGGGCTGGAGCAATTTCATAAAAGAGGTAAATACGGGCGAAAAGGGAATTACCCTTCCTAAGTGCCTCAGATTTTATATAAAATATATTCTTCCGCTGATAATTCTTATTGTATGGGCGCAGGGATATATATCAATGATAATTAAATAGTATTTTATGTTGCGCGGCGGGTCGGTTTGGCTTGTCAGCGCAACATTTTGATTGCAGGAGATATTAATGCTGAATATAATTTACGGAACGGATGGTTCGGACAAAGATTTGTATATCAAAAATAAAATAAAGACGGCAAAAGACTCTGTATGGATTCTTGTGCCCGAACAGTTCTCGCTCTCGGCTGAAAAGTCGGTGATACAGGATTTTGGAATAGCAGCGCAGACAAGGATAAAGGTTATAACATTTTCAAGGCTGTGCAATCTTGTTTTATCAAAGCTCGGGCCTCTTCGGCTTAAGTATATCGACGGCGCGGGCAGGCAGATTATTGCCGCAAGAACGATTCGCGCGGTCAGAAAAAAGATGACGTACTTGGCTTCGGCTGTGACGCGCAGAGGCTTTTCGTCAGAGATTGTTTCGCTTGTTTCAGAGTTTAAGCGATACGGGGTCTCGGCGGAGATGCTGAAAATAGCCGAGGCAGGGGCAGACAGCGATGAGCTGAGCCGAAAGCTTGAGGATATTGCGCTGATTCTTGAAACATTTAATAATTATATGGAAGAGAGTGCGGCGGATGCGGAAGATAATCTTGCCCTGGTATGTCCTAAGCTTGCAAACTGCGGATTTCTGCGCGGAGAACTGTTTGTTTTGCATTTTCGGTCGTTTACGCCCGTGGAATATAATGCGGTGGAAGAGCTTATGAAGCTTATGGACATCACCGTATCGATATGCTGCGACGATATCAAAAAACCTTCGGCTTTATTTGAACCGATCGCGGAAACCTGCCGCAAGCTTACTGAGCTTGCCGAAAATCTGAATGTTAAAGTATCGGAGCCGATTTTTGTTGAGGATTCCGACAAAGAATCCGACCTGGCATATCTGCGGCAAAATTATTTTTCAAGCCGCCCTAAGGCAAGGGAGGAAGCGCCCGCGGATATTCATATTCTTAAGCTTGGCAACCCCTACCGCGAGGCAGAGGCGGCGGCGGACTTGATTGTTCGGCTTTGCAGAACCGAAAAACGCCGATTCTCGGACTTTTTGATTCTTGCGGGAAATACAGATACTTATAACAGAATTATGCCGTCTGTTTTTGCAAGCCGCGGAATAGATATTTTTCTCGATACGCGCAGAAGTATTCTTACAAAGCCGCTGACCGTGATGTTGTGCGCGGCGCTTGAGATTGCCGCTTACGGATACTCGTATGACAGAGTGATGGCAATAGCGCGCTCGGGCATAATCGATGTATCGGATTATGATATCGATATGTTTGAAAATTATATTCTTGCCGTCTCGCCGACATACGGCGAGTGGGGCAGAGAAGAGTGGACCTACAGCCCCGAAGGCTATGATATAGAGTCCGTAAACAAAACGCGTGCGGCGCTGTGCGCTCTTCCGCAGTATCTTACGGGCGGGCTGAGCGGAAGAAAGACCGCAAAGCAGATATGCGATGTGATTTTAAAAGCGTTTGACAGCTTAAAGCTTTCGGAAAAGGTTAAGTCAATCTGCGAGGGCTTTAAAAATAAAGATATGCCCTACCTTGCGGACGAGTACCGTCAGGTGTGGAACAGCGTGATATCCGTACTGACGCAGATTTCAGCGCTGATGGACGGCGAAAATATAACGTGGCAGGATTTTTATGATTTGTTCAAAAGCGCGTGCGGAGGGATTTCGGTCGGGCTTACGCCTCAGACCCAGGGCGGCGTTGTGTTCAGCCAAATCGACAGATTCAGAAGCGAAAATACGCCGATAGTTATTGCCCTCGGGATGAACGAGGGGGTCTTTCCCGCGGCTCATACCTCGGAGGGGCTGATTTCGGATGCGGAAAGATTGCAGCTTCAAAAGCTTGGGGTCAGACTTGCCCCCGTTCTTGACGCAAAGCTCGCGGAGGAGCAGCTGCTTGTTTATTCAACCCTGACCGCCGCTGCCGAAAAGCTTTATCTGTTTTACTCTTCGGCAGACAGCGACGGGGCGGAGCTTAATCCCTCGCCGATAATAAAAAGAATTGTCGGCAGCGTTTTTAAAAATATGAATATTGAAACGCCGTCGGCATACGGTGACGAAATGTACGGAGCGGAGGGCAAGAGGGCAGCGTTTGACATACTGTGCTCTATGCTTGCAAAGGCAAAGGGAGACACAGAGCTGTTATCCGATACGGGTCGGCTCTTGTACGAGTACTTTTCGGCAGATGCCGAGTATAAAGATGAGCTTATAAGAATCGTAAGCGGCATAAGCTCTCCGCAACCCGAGAGGCTGAAAAAGGAAAGCGTGCGTGCGATTTACGGCGATACGCTGATGCTCAGCGCTTCAAAGCTTGAAAAATACAATTCCTGTGCATTTGCATATTTTATGCAGTACGGGCTGCTTGCGGCAGAACGCGAAAAGGCGGGAATCAAGCCGCAGAATATGGGAAGCATTCAGCACAATGCGCTGTATCGGTATTTTTCGGATATTCAAAAGACGGGCGGCGACTATTTTGCAATCACGCGTGAGGACTGTTACGGCAGAATATATGATATGGTAAGAGAAGAGGCGGAAAAAACTGACGGGCTTATGTATGAGGCGTCGGCATACTATAAATATATCGTGACAAGAATGCAGGGAATAGCAGCGAGAACCGCGTGGGAGACGGTCAAGTTTTACCGCTCGAGTATGTTCAGACCGATAGGAAACGAGCTGACGATAGAAACGGGCGGCGACATTCCCGCACTGTCCGTCAGAGACGAAGACGACAAAGAGATTGCGCTGCTGAGAGGGCGTATTGACCGCGCCGACGCGGCGGTCATAGACGGAAAAAACTATATCAGCATTGTTGATTACAAATCGTCAGAAACCGCGCTTGATGCCGAGCTCGCCGCGGCGGGGGTTAAGTTTCAGCCGCTTTTGTACTCTGACATAATATGCAAAAGAATGAAGTCAAGCCCTGCGGCAATGCTTTATATGCAGATGACAGACCCGATTATAAATGCAGAGGATATCAAGGCAAGCTCTGATGCAGAGGTAGAAAAGCTGATTAACAAAGAGGTCGCCTTCGGTGGCTGGCTGAACAGCGATTCGCTTGTCGTGGCGGGGTTCAGCAAAGGCGGCGAGAACGGTGAAAAGTATTTCCCCAAGGGAGCGGACTCGCTTGTCTCGCCCGAGGAGCTTGAAAGGCGAATCAAAGCGGCGAATGAAAAAATCGCCGCCTCTGCCAAAGAGATATATGAAGGAAACATAAAGGCAGAGCCGTATGTCAGCGGCTTTAAGTATGACGCGTGTCAATACTGCCTCTTTGGGGTGTCGTGCGGAAGACCCGACAAGCAGTAACAGACGGATTTTATATAAACAATAAAATATAAAGAAGAGAGGATGCATAAGAATGAACACATTTGTACTTGCAAGCAAAAATAAGCATAAAGCAGAGGAGATAAAGACCATTCTCGGCGCTGATTTTGACGTTATCACTCAGACCGAGGCGGGTGCGGGTGACATCTCGGTTGTAGAGGACGGAAAGACGTTTGAAGAAAATGCTGTAAAGAAAGCCGAAACAATAATGCGTGCAACAAAAAGACCGACAATAGCGGACGACAGCGGACTTTGCGTTGACTTTCTCGGCGGTGCGCCCGGGGTCTATACGGCGCGGTACGCGGGTGAAGACGCCACCGACCAAGAAAATATAGAAAAGCTTATGGCGGCTCTCGACGGGGTAAATTTTGACAAGCGTGCGGCAAAGTTTGTATGCGTTATCGCGCTTGCAAAGCCCGGAGAGGAAACGGTGACCTTTCGCGGGGAATGTGAGGGATTCATCAGCCTGAAGCCGGTTGGAGACGGCGGCTTCGGGTACGACCCTGTATTCTATGTAGAAAGGTACGACAGAACAATGGGGCAGCTGCCGCCGCACATAAAAAATGCTTTAAGCCATCGCTTTGCGGCGCTGAAAAAGTTCAGAGAATATCTGATTCAAAAATAAAAAATCGGCGCAGAAGCGGCATAACCTCTTCTGCGCCGGGCATTTCATATAAATTAGTCTTCGCTGTCGGGCTCGCACACAACAAGCTCAACGGTTCGGGTCAAAACATCGGCATAGCTGTAAGAAACACGTCTCTCGCTGGTTGGTATGTCGTTTTGAACATCGAGTTTAACTGTAAAAATACTCGGATAAATTCCTTCGATTACGCCCTCGCGCACGATAACCTGCTTTCTGCCCTGCTTGGCTTTAAGCCTGACTTTGTGACCAACGTTGTTGGAAAGACTTGTCTTTATTCTGCTTAAATCATTCTGTACGTACAAAAAACAACACCCCTTTAAAAATGATTATGTTTTTAAAGAAAGACGCATAAATATATGCTGCTGAAAGTCAGATGCCTCTTAAAGCGTTGTTTTGTCAATGTGCAGCGGTATATAAACAGTCATAATAAATTACGGTCAGTTTCTGCTTCTTCTCCAAATTGAATATATTATATCATATTTTTTCGGTTTTGTAAATACAAAAAGACAATTATTTTACAATTATTTTAAAATTGTGTTACAAATAATTCTATATGAGTTAAAAATTTCAGTATTCTTGACTTTTTTCGTTAATTAAGATATACTGAAGTCAGATTTTAAATATGGGAGAGCGGATTATGAGTAAGACTGCGCGGGGGCGCAAAGCCGATATAATGTTTTTGAATATTGTGTTTTGTCTTATAGTGATATTTATTCATATATCATCGGAGGTTGTGACCGAAATGCCGAAGGATACTGCATTTTTCACGGGTGTTTTTTCGGCACAGAAGCTTTCTTCGTTCGTGGTTCAGGGATTTCTGCTGCTCAGCGGAGTTAAGCTTTTCCTGCATAAAGGTGACGGAATAGATTTTGCAAGGTATTATGTGTCAAGATTTTTCAGGGTAATTCTGCCGTATGTGTTTTGGGCGGTGCTGTACTATCTGTATTTTTGCAGGACGGGTATGTATAAGTTCGGCGCAAGCGACCTTGTGTGGCGGCTTATATGCGGCGATATATGGGCACACTTTTATTTTATAATCGTGCTGGTTCAGTTCGAGATTCTTGCGCCGCTGTGGATGCTTTTGTTTAAAAGAGGCAGCGCCGCGGTTCACATTGCCTTTTCGGCGGTTATAACTGCTATTTTTGCGCAGTATCT
>USLC01000008.1 GCA_900555375.1 uncultured Eubacteriales bacterium | reverse complement strand
GACCAATACAGCGGTGCGTATGCTCAAACCGAAAATCCTCAGCAGCAAAACACGGCGGATTTTCAGTCGGTTAAAAATGATATTACCCAAATCAATCCTGACGGAAATCGTGTGAACGGAGATTACGTAACGGTAAATCACGGCGGATATACGGAAAATATTCATTATAAAAAGCCGCATAAGAAAAGAAATCGTTTTATAGCCGCAATGGTTTCGCTGACGGTTTTGAACCTTGCGATTATGGGCGGAACCTTCTTTGCGGGGACAAGATACGGTCAGCAGCAAAAGCAGGTTGCCTCAAAGCAAGAGCTTGTAAACAGTTTAAGCGGAGATTCGGGCGATAACACAAACGGAGCAACGCAGACCGCAAACACAGCACCGGAGATGGCAACCACAGAGATTGCCAAAAAGGTCGGTCCCGCAGTTGTCGGAATCAGAAGCACAATGCAGCAGCAGGCGGGCTTCTTCGGCTCGACAACACAGTCTCAGGCAGAAGGCTCGGGCATAATCCTTTCAGAGGACGGATATATAGCTACAAATAATCACGTGGTAGACGGAGCAAGTACAGTCAGCGTAATCTTGAATACGGGAACAGAGCTTGAAGCAAAAATTGTGGGCACGGACGAACAGACTGACCTTGCCGTAATTAAAATCGAGCCAACAGAACAGCTTACTGTTGCAACGATAGGTGATTCAACCAACCTTGAAGTAGGTGAAAGAGTTGTCGCAATAGGTAACCCGATGGGTCTTGAATTTTTCGGAAGCGTTACCGAGGGTATTGTCAGCGCGGTTAACAGAAAAATTACCGTTGATAACAGAACAATGAGTCTGATCCAAACAGACGCGGCTATAAACTCGGGTAACTCGGGCGGAGCGCTGATTAACAGATTCGGCGAGGTTATAGGTATAAACTCGGTAAAGGTAAGCAGCGAAGGCGTTGAAGGTATGGGCTTTGCAATCCCAAGCTCAGAGGCAAAGCCGATTATATCCGATTTGCTTCAGTACGGATATGTTAAGGGCCGTCCGGTAATAGGAATTTCAACGCGTGAAGTAACAGAGTATATGGCACGTGCATATTCGTGGCCGCAGGGCGTTCAGGTAATGGAAGTAACAAGCGATTCGGCTAAGAGCGCAGGCTTGCAGCAGGGCGATATCATTACAGAGGTAGAAGGCGAAAAGATTACCGATTCGGATAAGCTTAATGAAATTAAAAACAAGCACAATCCGGGCGATAAACTTAAAATGACGGTTTATAAATATGCGACGGGCAGAACTGAGACGGTAGAGATAACACTGTCAGAACAGCTTCCGGGCTAATACGGTAAATGCGCCGCGCAGATGTGGAGATTTCTCATCTGTGCGGCGCATTTGTTACAATTGTGTTAAAATTTCCGTACAAATTGAATTTAACGGTTTACATAGTCTGATAAAATGATATAATGTATATAAAGTTGTCTAAGCAATTAAGAATGTCGGCTTGATTGCTTTAAAAAGGGCAATTTAGAGATGTCACAAGACCGGACGGGAGGAAATCTGATGGAAAATTCTGAAAACAATTCGGTTATGGTATCTCAGCGGCAAAGCAGGCAAAAGTCGGGAAAACAAAAGAAAAGCAGGATAAGAACGGCGGCGTTGATATTTGGCGGCGTTATTTTAATCTATATAATATGCGCGGTTTTTGCAAGTCTTAACAAAAATCTTTCCACCACGACGGCGCTGAAAGGAGAAGTCTCGGAGGGGTTTAGGGCAAGCGGATGCGTATTTCGCGACCAAAGCGTTATAACCTCTGACACGGGCGGATATTTTGCGCCTGTTGTAAACGAGGGCGACAGAGTTAAAAAGGGTCAGGTTATAGGCTATATATACTCTGAAAAACCCGACAGCGGAATTATCGAACAGATAAAGTCTCTTAACAGTCAGCTTCAGATGAGGGGAATCGACGGAGAGGCGACAGTCTATTCCGGAGATATGAGCTATGCTCAGGGACAGGTGTCCGACGCTGTAAGAAATATGTCTGACGACAGGATAAACAAAAATCTTAAAGCTGCTGCGGACGGCAAGCAAAAGATTAAGCTTATGATTCAAAACAGCGGAGACAACGAGGACAACGTAAAGACGGCGCAGCAGCTTCAAGCCGAGATAGACGCGCTTAACGGCAGCGCGGGCAGCGGAAGACCCGTTACCGCATCTGACGGAGGGGTTTTCAGCTCACGTGTGGACGGGCTTGAAGACGATTTTAAAACAGATAAGGTAAAAGAAATTGTACCTTCGGATTTGTCAGAGCTCAGCAAAAAGCAGCCTTCGGAAAGCGGAGCGGCGGTATGCAAGATAATAAACAATTATACTTGGTACTTTGCGGCAAACGTGGATGAAAAGGATGCTGATACTCTGCAGAAGGGGCAGACGGTTAAGCTTGAATTTTTCGACTTGACAAACGTTGGTATTTCGGGTACTGTCAGTCGTATTTCAGACGCGGATAATGGTAAAAAAACAGTTGTTATCTCAACAAACCGATATGTAAGCGGTATATATTCGTCAAATAACGTAAATGCCGATGTAGTTACTGTCAGCTCTGAGGGGATAAAACTGCCGGTTGAGTGCCTTCACGTTGTTGACGGCGTAACGGGCGTTTATGTTGTGCGTCTTGATGCGGCGAGGTTTATGCCGGTAAACGTTAAACACAAAAACAGCGAGTGGGCGGTAGTCAGCGCGGCTGACAGCCAAAACGGAGACGGCAGACTCAGAATTTACGATGAAGTTATAGTAAACTATAAAACACTTGAGGAAGGCAAAATAGTGCGTTAATTTGCGTATTTTTAAAGAGGTGGCATAAAGGTGAGTGTTTCTGAAAACCTGATAAAGGTAAGAGAGGAAATTAACGAGGCGGCACGGCGCGTCGGCAGAAATCCCGGCGATGTGACGCTTATAGCGGTAAGCAAGACAAAGCCCGTTTCACTTATAAAAGAGGCGGTCGCGGCGGGAGCAGCCGACTTGGGTGAAAACAAGCCGCAGGAGATAACCGCCAAGTATCCTGAATTTGAGGGCGATAATGTTCGCTGGCATATGATAGGGCATCTTCAAAAGAATAAGGTTCGCCATATAATAGATAAGGTTGAGCTTATACATTCGGTTGACAGCGTTGAGCTGGCTGAAGAGATTAACAAAAGAGCGGCGGCAATTGATAAGATTCAAAAAATTCTGATACAGGTTAATGTAACGGGAGAGGACAGCAAATCGGGAATTTCGCCGCAGGATACGGAAGAGCTTTGCAGACGTATATCAGAGCTTGATAATGTCAGAATTATGGGGCTGATGACAATATCCGTAAACGGATATACTTACGAAGAAAACAAAAAGGTGTTTGAGTCGCTTGCGGGGCTTGCCGCACGGATTGACGATATGCATATAAAAAATGTTTCTATGAAGGAATTGTCAATGGGAATGACGCACGATTTTGACGCGGCAATCGCCGCGGGCGCGACAATGGTACGAGTGGGAACGGCGGTCTTCGGTGAGAGAGACTACGGCACAAAAACAAATTAAGTAAATTAAATTAAATGTTATAAACAGCAGAAATGCGGAATTAGGAGGATAATAATGGGAAACTTTGTAAACAAAATGTTGAATATCGTGGGCTTCGGTGCTGAAGACGAGTATGAGGATGAGTATGAAGACGAGAGAAATGATGATATAGAGCTGTCTTCGCCGATTGACAGAATGAATGAGAGAAGAAGCAGCAGGGTTGTAAAGCTTCACAACAATCCGTCTCAGATGAGGGTTGTTGTTATTCAGCCCGAGTCTTTTGAAGAGGCAAGAGACATAACAAATCATTTAAAAAGCCGCAAGCCGATTGTTGTGAATCTCGAGTCGGTTGAAAGCGGTGTGGCACGCAGAATAATTGACTTTTTAAGCGGTGCCGTATATGCTCTTGACGGCGATATCCAGAAGGTTTCAAACAGAATCTTTATAATTGCGCCCAACAACGTTGATATAATGAGTGACGAAATTAAGGGCGATATGAAGAACACTTTTCTGTGGAACTGATAAAAAACACAAGGCAGAGAGGCAGATTTATGCAGACCGATAAAGAAGATAAGATGATACTGTCAAGGGCGGAGGACGCCGCAAAGCTGGCGGCGAAAAATTATTCCGTAAAGACCGTCGGGTTTTTAAATCCGCGGCAGAGGTCGCTTATTATGAAAAGTTTATATCCCGAAGCGGATATGATAACAGAATTTAACGGCGGCTATCCCGATGCAGAGCGTACTCTTTTGGTTTGCAGACCCGAGTATGCCGAATTTAATACCGATGATGTTCTTGCGGTAATACGCGTGACCGGCAGAGACCTTGGCAAACTTACGCACCGCGACTATCTGGGAAGCCTGATGGGGCTTGGGATAACGCGCGAGAACATAGGCGATATTCTGACAGAGCCGAGCGGTGCTTTTATATTTGTAAAGCGCGAAATTGCAGATTATATAATAAATAATCTTGAAAAAATCGGGCGCTGCGGAGTTAAAACATCTGTTTGCGGTTGCGGCGAGGCAGAGCTGCCGATGCCGAAGATAAAAGAGATAAGCTGTACGGTGTCATCGCTGAGGATAGACGCGGTTTTATCTGCGTCCGCGGGGATTTCAAGAAGCCATGCAGCAGAGCTGATAGGGCAGGGATGTGTCTCCCTTAATTGGGAGGAGACAGAATCTTCGTCCAAACAGGTGGAAGAGGGCGATTTGATTTCTGTCAGGGGAATCGGAAGAATGAGACTTGACAGGGTCGGAGGACTGACCCGAAAGGGCAGAATAGGAATAACCGTTGTTCGGTTTGAATAGAATTATTCTGTAAAATAACCGATGCGTTAAACAAGCGTCGGTGCAGCATAACAATGACATTCAAAAGGAGAGATTCGGTAATGGTTACGCCGCAGGATATTGAAACCAAAATGTTTAAAGTATCTTTTCGTGGGTACAACACTATGGAGGTTGATGAATTTCTTCAGGAAATTTGCGACAGCTATATAGAATTGTATGAAGAAAATAAATCTCTTAAAAAGAAAGCCGGGCTTTTAAGCGATGCGGTGGGACAATATAAGTCAATGGAGGGGACCCTTCAGGATGCGCTGAGCGTTGCGGATAAGTCGGCTGACAAAATCGAGAAAGAGGCAGGCAGCAAGGCAAGCGAGATAATAAAGAATGCAGAGCTTACGGCGCAGTCGATTATTGCCGGGGCGGAACAAAAAATTGCCGATGAAGAGTACAGACTGGAAAGAATAAAGAGAGAAATTGAGTTATATAAGGCGAAGGTTTTAGAGCTTTTAAATGCACAGCTCGGCGTGCTTAAAGAGTATCCGACATCGGGCGGCTTAAATCTTGATAAAGATATTCCGGCGCAGCAGATGTGGAACAAGAAGAATGTCAAAAAGACAGAAAATACCGCGAAAAATAATGAGACGGATGATTTTTCAAAAACAAAGGTAGCGGAATCGGTTAAAGATACTTTAAAAAATGAGGATGATTCGGCATACGAAGATACAAAAAAGCTTGAGCCGATAACAGAATAATAAAAAGTAACAATGCCTCCCTTAAGGGGAGGAATTTTTATAGCAACGGAATAAAATTGGAGACAAATATGATATACATAATTATAGGAGCGCTGTTTCTGGCGGCGGATTATATAACAAAACTTTGGGCGGCAGAAGCCTTGACAAAGGTTTCGACCGTTCCGATTATAGAAAATATATTTCATTTGACATATGTCGAGAACAGAGGAATAGCCTTCGGAATGTTCAGCGGCGGAAGAGTGGTTTTTATCGCCGTTTCGCTTGTAGTAATGGCAATACTTTTGATGATTGTATTTAAAACGCCGAAGAGCGCAAGAACAGTATGGTTAAAGGGCGGAACATCACTTGTAATATCGGGCGCTTTGGGCAATCTGGCAGAGCGTATAACAAAGGGATATGTAGTTGATTTTTTTGACTTCAGACTTATCAACTTTCCCGTATTTAACGTGGCGGACATTGCGGTCTGCGCAGGGGTTGCGCTGCTTTTGATACACTTTTTGTTTGCGGAGGATAATAAAAGTGAGTAATCTTCAGTTGATGACAGCAGACGAAGCGGGTGTGGGACTGAGACTTGACAAGTTTTTAAGCGAAAGATTGCCCGAGCTTACGCGTTCGCATATTCAAAAGCTGATTGCAGAAAAAAATATTCTTGTAAACGGCAAAGAGGTAAAAGCAAATTTTAAAATAAAAGTCGGGGACGAGATTGGCGTTAATATTCCAAGCCTTGCAGAGCCGCAGATTGCGGCTGAAGATATTCCGCTTGACATAGTGTATGAGGATGCGGATATGCTTGTGGTAAACAAGCCGCAGGGAATGGTTGTTCACCCTGCCGCAGGCAACTACAGCGGAACGCTGGTAAACGCGCTTATGTTTTACTGCGGCGATGAGTTATCGGGCATAAACGGAGAAAAACGACCCGGAATACTGCACAGAATAGATAAAGATACAAGCGGGCTTTTGCTTGTCGCAAAAAGCGACAGGGCGCATATCGGGCTTTCGAAACAAATAAAAGAGCATAGCCTGACGCGTGCATATAAAGCGCTGGTTCACGGCGGCTTTGCCGCGGACAGCGGAGTGATAGACGAGCCGATAGGCAGGCACCCCGCAGACAGAAAGAAGATGACGGTAACATATAAAAACTCAAAAGATGCGATAACCCATTATAATGTGCTTGAACGCTTCGGAAAATATTCGTTTATCGAATGTGTCCTTGAGACGGGACGAACGCATCAGATAAGGGTTCATATGTCAAAACACGGACATCCGATAGTCGGCGATAAAACATATGGCGTAAAAAAAGAGGAGTTTAATTTAAAAGGACAGCTTCTTCACGCATATAAAGTCGGCTTTGTTCACCCGATAACGGGCGAGTATATGGAGTTTACATCAGAGCTTCCGGATTATTTTAAAAAAGTGCTGTACAAGTTGAGAAAAGTATGATAGAATAAAATCAAAAATAAATATATTTCATTGAGGTGCAAAATGAACAGAGCATTTAGTGTTTTACTTAGCGCGGTACTGACAGTTTCAATGCTTGGAGGAGTGGCATTTGCGGATGAAAATACCACCAAAGGCGGCGAATACACCATTCCGGGAAGTCAAACGGAAGAGTCGGCGGGTACGCAGACTTCGGAAGAGCTGACCGGTAAAGACGATTCATTAAAAGACAAAGATGGCGGCAGCAACAGCGATTCTCAGTATACTCTTCCGGGGGAACAGGGAGAAAACAGCGGGACTGCAGCCGATGAAAACAATGACAAGAACAGTAATGAAAGCAAAGACGGAAAAACGCCTTCGGTAAACGATAACGGCGAAAAGAATGAGGCTCCGCTGCAGGATAAGTATAAATCCGATAAGGTGACGGTAAATCTTAAAATGATTCCGCGTATGCAGGTAATCGACTCGTTTGCCGTTCTTCAGCTTTGCGATAAAGTCGGCAATGTTCTGGGCGAGAAGAGCGAATGGGTCGGCGGAATAACAGAGAATCTTACATATGAATTTACCGTTCCCGAGTATTTCCTCGGTGAGAGCTTTGTGTTAAAGCTTAAAAGCGGATTGGTTAATCTTAAATACTATGATGATACATACGCGGCGGAAGCCCCGATAAAGCTTGAAACATATGTATATACCGATGAAAACGGAAATGTGATAGAGGGAAATTCATTCTCGCTTGATGCCTGCCCCGAATTTGAGCACGCAATAGTGGTGTACGTAGAGGGAAAGCAGATGAACGTTTCGCCGCGCGCAAGACTTATTGACGGCGTTTCGATGATTCCGGTAAGAGCGATTGCGGAACAGCTTGGGCTTGATGTTAAGTATGACGAAAGATACAACAGCGTTGTATGTCAGATAGGAGACCAACAGGCAATATTTAATATAGGAACCGATTACGCTACTTTTTTCGGTTCGGATTTAACTCTGCCGCATAAGTGCGAGATAATTTCAGACACTACATTTGTTCCTGTCAGAAGCCTTGCCGAAGCTTTCGGCTCAACGGTTGAGGCGATTGACTTTGGTGACCATATTGATGTCTTAATAGGCGCTGCGTCAAAAGTGACGGAATATATGATGCAGGTACCCGTAAACAAGTGGGGGCTTTCCAGCAAAACAAATTACCTTGTGTGGATTGACAAATCAGATTACCGCGTTCGCGTTTATACAGGGTCTCAGTATAAATGGAAGCAGGCAGCAAGCTTTCCCTGCGCAATCGGCGCACCGAATACTCCGACCGTAACAGGAAGCTTTGAGTATCTTTATAAGGCTTCAAGCTGGGATTATCCCGGATATTATGTCGGACCGTGCCTTGTTTTCTACGGGGGTTATGCGCTGCATTCAACGCTTTTGCGCTATAACGGAGTTCCGTATGATGACCGTGTGGAAACAATGATTTCGCACGGGTGTGTAAGACTGCATAAATCGGATATCGATTGGATAGCGGCGCGCCTTCCGATAGGAAGCCGTGTATACGTAACCGAATAAAATTATCAAAGCGCCTCGCATATGCGGGGCGCTTTGATAATTTTAAAGGTATTTTCTCATATGATTCAGGGCGTTTTTTTCAAGCCGCGATACCTGTGCCTGTGAAATTCCTATTTCCTCGGCGACCTCCATCTGCGTCTTACCGCGAAAAAAACGCAGGGTCAGTATCAGCCGTTCTCTGTCCTGAAGCTTCCGCATTGCCTCTTTTAAAGAAATTTTTTCAAGCCACGAATCGTCTATGTTTTTATCATCGGCAATCTGGTCCATTACAAATACTGCGTCACCGCCGTCGTGATAAATCGGTTCTTGCAGAGAGACGGGATCCATAATTGCGTCTAAGGCAACAGAAACGTCTTCGCAGGGGAGGTCAAGCTCTTTTGCAATTGCCTCAACGGTAGGCTCTCTTCCGTTTGCCGCGGTCAGTCTTTCGCGAACGGCGAGGGCTTTATAGGCCGTGTCGCGCATAGAGCGGCTTACGCGAATCGAATTATTGTCCCGCAGATAGCGGCGAATCTCGCCTATTATCATAGGTACGGCGTAGGTCGAAAATTTTACATCGTGGCTTGTGTCAAAGTTGTCAAGAGCCTTAATCAGCCCTATGCAGCCTATCTGAAACAAATCGTCGGCGTTTTCGCCGCGGTTGCCGAATCGGTGCATAATGCTGAGGACAAGCCGAAGATTTCCATATATAAATTCCCGCCTTGCTTCCATATCGCCCTGTTTGATTCTTTCAAAAAGTTCTTTTTTTTGCTGCTCGGTAAGCAGCGGCAGCTTAGATGTGTTAACACCGCAAATTTCAACTTTACTCGGCATAATGAATCTCCTGTAATTTTGTCTTATAACTTAAATTATTTGCTTTGATTTATTTTTTATACTGTAAAATACGGTCGAATAATAGGGGCGTCTCGCAGATGAGACGCCCCGTAAAAGTGTTATCTTACGATAACCATATCCTTAACCTGATCCTGATAAATTCTGAGGAAGAGCCGAGCCTCGTTACCCTCTTCATAAATCTCAATGTCGGCGGGAGAAACTACTTCTATATTATTATTGTTTCTGGTTGAATCATAGAGATAAACAACCGCATCGCTTGTTGCATAGTTTCTGATATCCTCGCCGACCTTTACGTTTATACTTCCGCTGAACTTCTTGGTTACGCGTCCGTATACGCAGGTCAAATCATTTGTGATATCCTTAGAAAATTCCGTTGTCTTTGCCGAAGAGTCAAACAGTACGGTTATACCGTCTATTTCGCCGGCTGTGTTTACGCGATACTGAATTATATCGCCTTTCTGGAGGGGAACGCTTCCCGCTGTGCCGCTCTTTCTCAAAACGGTCTTATCGATTGCAAGAAGGTTCTTTTCCGCTCCGCTTTCCCAGCCGTAAAGTCTGTCGGTTATTTCTTCGTCTTTGTTCTGTGTTTCGCTTATATGGTCTACAAGCAGTATCGGGGATTCAGCCGAAGTTGTTCCGGTTGAATTTGTTATAATAATCGCGTTTGCAAGATAGTTATCCTGCAGGTCATAAACTTTTGCCGTATAGCTTGTGTCATTAGAGAGCGAGCCGCTGCTTCTTATCGAATACTTAGCCGTATCCGTGCCTGCATCGGACGGAATTTCAAATATAATTGTGCTTGTTCCTATTCCGACATTTCCAAGCTTGCTTGACGCACTCTTGTATACCATATTTGAATTTGAGATATTAAGGGTAAATGTTCCCTTGTTGGGTGCCCCTGTGCTTGTACCGTCGTGAGCCGTATCTATTGCCGTAATATCGCCCGAGCTGTTTGTCTCATACATAATCAGCTGCGGCGTAAGCGTTCCCGGGACTTTAAGACCGGTTAATACGTCTTCTGCCTTCTTTGAATACTCGTCATTAAAACGCATCTTTTCGGTGCTGTTTATAATTGCTGTCTCTCCCGTCGCGGTGAATATCTTAAACTTGGCTGTTGTATTAAAGCCATCGTTCATCATCGCGTCTACAAGATAGCCGTACTTTTTAGCTGCCGAAGTATCTGTTTCAACTTTTGCGTTTTCATCAACGGCGGCAATCTCGCCGGTTATATCAAGATAGAAGGTTCCCTTATCGCGAAGCTTTATATCGTTGGGATAGCTTGCCGCCTTTTTATAAAGCTCGCTGCCGCTGCCTATTCTGTAACCGTCTTCGGTTATCTCATTTACAACGCCGTTGATGGATGCATCGGATACATATGCCTTGATAAGTTTTTTGTCATCACTGATTGTATACGATATTACGTTCCATTCTTTAAGAGACGAAAGCTCGACATCTTCGCCGTTTTTGGTCAGAGAGTAGATTATATCATTGTTGTCCTTGTCAAATACAAGCGAGCCGTTAAGATACTTGTCGGTTACACGTCCCGTAATGGTAGAAACAGTATCAACAACAATATTTGTAAGATGATTTACAAATATGGTCTCATAAATTCCGTTGGTATCCGCGTCAAGAAGAACAACATTACCCGACTTTGGTTTAAGCTGCTCATTTGTTATGCCTGTCTTATACTTGCCGTTGTAGATATAAACCGCGTCTGCCGCAATCTGGTCTGTTTTTGTGCTTCTGTCTTTGGTGCTTGCCCAGTATTCTATTGTCTTTGCCTGCCCCTCATCGCCTTTTACATCTACGATGTCATCGGCGACAATTGTCACGGATTTATTCTTGTTCGACTGTTCCCTTATGCAAATAAGAGTTTTTTCATCGGTTGTTTTATCTATTCTTGCATAGTAGAGAACGTTGTAGCCAAGGAACTGCTTTGCCTTGCTCTTACCAAGATAGAATAAGTTGTCGTCTATCTGGATTCTGTCCTCGGCTGTTGTGCTTCCGCCGTTTAATGATGTCTCGCCTGTGCCTACGATTTTGCCGTAGCCTTTTTCAACATTTAATTTATCATAGAGCAATGTTTTGTCAACTACTTCATAGCGAGTGTTGGTACCGTAGGTTACCTGCTCCATAAGATTTACAGTAAGCGAGTTGAATATCAGCTGTGCTATGTCGCCTCTGGTTGCCGCCTGTGCAGGTGCGCCCGAGATTCCGCGAAGCAGCTGATTTGAAGAAGCAACTGAAAGATATCCCGACGGATAGCCGCCTTTGTCTGTGGCTGCGGGTTCGTAGCCCATTGCGCGGACAATTATAGCTACTGCTTCCTGAAGCAGTACAGGGTCATCGGGACGGTAGGTTCCTACATCATCGCCCACAACCATACCCTGCTGGTGCGCAACACTGATGGCTCCTGTTGCCCAATGGTCTGACGGAACATCAGGAAATTCTGTTTTTCCGTTTGAACTTACCGCCATATCCTCAAGCCCGACAGAGTATACGGCAACCTTAGCCATCTCACTTCGGATAATCGTATCGCTCGGACGGAAGGCGCCGTCTTCGGCATCGCCGACCATAATTCCGAGAGCGCCGAGAAGCTCGGCTGCCTCCTCGTATTTTGTGCCTGCAATATCGGGGGCAAGGGCTATCCTTACCGTGCTGTATCTTGAGGCCGCCGGGGTTTCCGCAACGGGGCCGGCTGCCATTCCGTTATTTTTTGCTGCGTTTTCCGCAAGCGTTGTGCTTTGGATAGGCGTTTGCTCGGCAGTATTTGCCGTAGTCTCCGCCAAGTCTTTTATCGCCGAATCGGCAGACTGATATACCGCTGCCGAGGATGTGTCGCTCAGCTGTGTCTGATTTCCGATTATACTGTCGTTCGTCAGCGTTGAAGCCGAGTTTTTGGCTGATGAAACGTCGTCTGCGGACGCGGCTTCGGCAGGGCCGAAGGCTTCGCCCGAAACAGGAGCGTATTCATCGCCTGCTTCATATCCTGTACCCGACACAACCGGGCAAATGCCGGCTATCATACAGATTGTCAGAGCCAGGGGGATGAATTTTTTTAACATATTTTTGCCTCCTTATTTAATTTAAAAAGTTTTGTTCATCTGTTTTTATGGTTTTTTGTTATTTACGAAGTTATTTTATGCTGAGAGTGAAAAAATACACAGCAAATATTATGGTATGACAGGTAAAAACAGTATATCAAAAAAATTTTTTATGAATTTTTCATTTTTATGTTGAATTATCAAATAATATATGTTATGATAATAAATATAAAGGTGGGTTATAATGTGGTTTTGCTTAAATAAAGACCACCCGAATAAATTTATCAGGAGGATAAGTAAATGAAAAAAGGAAAGCTTTTATCGGCTGTACTCAGCGCGTCTCTGCTTTTATCAAGTATTGCCTTGCCAGCGTTTGCGGTCACTTTTAACGATGTTGAATCCGACGCGACCGTTTCCTGGGCAAAAGACTCGATTACAAAGATGACGGACGCAGGCTACATAAAGGGATATGAGGACGGAACTTTCCGTCCGTACAGGGCAATAACCAAAATCGAAAGCCTTATTCTTATGTCAAGAATGCTCGGATATGAAAACAGCGAGTTTTCGTCTGTGGCAAGCGCGGCGAGCACCGCGTATAAATCGATTGCTTCAAAGTACAATACAACATACGCAAACGAAATCAGCTATCTGATGTATTGCGGCGTGCTTAAAGAGAGCGATTTGGTTGATTATGCGTCCGCGGCAAATGCAAATACGCAGCTTTTAAGATATCAGGCGGCGGTTTTGATGTCAAAGCTTATGGGTGCTGATTCAGAGGCTAAGGCTTACACGGTTTCGACCGCGACTTACGCGGACGATTCGGCTATTCCGACTACCGCAAGACCTTATGTTGAATATGTAAGCGCAAACAATATTATGAACGGTATGGATAAGACCGCCGATGGAAAGGCACAGTTTTCGCCTTTGACATCTCTCACACGTGCCCAGATGGCTACCTTACTTGCCAGAATGATGGACAAGCTTGAGCTTAAGTATGTCAGCGGAACGGTTGACAGCGTAAGCAGCTCAAAAATATCGGTGGACGGCACAAGTCTTGGTATTATGACAGATACAAAGGTTTATATCAGCGGCGGAATGGCTTCAGTATCGGATATTTCAAGCGGAGCGGACGCGTCTGTTGTAAGCATCAGTAAAAATGCTTTGGCGATTACGGCGCAGGAGGCTCAGAAATCAACCGTTGTATACGGCGTTATAACAAGAAAGGTTGAGAACGCAGACGGCAAAAAGCTTACGATTGCCGATTATGAGGATAATGATAATTCGGAAACATACACGGTTAAGGACAGCTGCAAGATTACCGTTGACGGGGCAAAAGCTACACTGGCAGACCTTAAAAACAATGATTTTGTAAAGGTAACAATTACAGGTTCTTCAATAAGCGAGATTTCAACCGAGAGCAAGAGCCTTACCGTAAAAGGAATTATTGTTTCTACGGAATATGATAATGACGACCACGTATATATTAATGTAAGCGATACAGACGGCGAGAATACACAGCAGTACGTTGTGTCAAGCAAGGGTGCGGATATCACGCGAGACGGAAGCGAGGCTGAGTTCAGCGCGCTGACAAAGGGTGATAAGGTTACTCTTAAGCTGACCTACGGAAAGGTTACATCTGTTACCGCGTCGGGCAACACCGTCGGATTTTCGGGCCTGCTTAAAGAAATCGTAATTTCAAGCAATCCTTCGCTTACTATTACCATAGACGGACAGGATAAAAAATACTTCTTGCGCTCTGATGCAAAGATTACCGTTTCGGGTACGGCGGCAACGATTTATGACCTTCGTCCCAATGTTACCGTTACGGGTACACTTGACAGCAGCGAAATAAAGACTGTATCTGCATCAACCGCATCGGTAAATGAGAAAGGCGAGCTGACAGGTACCGTTACGGGCAAAAACACATCATATAAGGTTATCACGGTTAAGGATGACAACGGAAACGTTCAAAGCGTATATTACAACAACAACACCAAGGTGTTAAGCAGCAACGGAACAACATCAAGTGTGAGAACCTTGGAAAACGGTGCACAGATAACCGTTACGGGTGCTGACCAGAACGGAGTATTTGTAGCGACAATTATTATAATTAAATAATAAAAGAAAATTTACAATCTGAAAACGGCGGAAAAATATACTTAAATTTTTTCCGCCGTTTTTTTAATCAAAGAGGGAGTGTACAGATTTGAAGAAGTTTAAAA